>NZ_JBRCAD010000113.1:0-15502 GCF_053493415.1 Trichothermofontia sp.
CCCCCGCCGCCACCGCCACCTGGTACGAATGCCATCAACATCCGTATTAACGGCCAATTGCAACCGGAGAAGGGAATCATTGTGAGTAACAATTCCTTTGTGCCGATTAACGTTTTACCGCGTTTGGGGATTGGCCTTCATGCGTTCCTGGGCAGTGGCTTTGTGCGGGCGGCGGATCTCCAAGGCGGGGGGAACAATATTGCCGTGGGCTGGGATGCCAACAGTCGCACCGTTCTGTTTCAAACCCGTTAAGGTGCCAACCCGCCCAGGTTCCAGCCGCTAAGGAGGTTAAGTAGCCCGTCGGCGGGTTAGCCAATCCCCTCAATCACGGGATGGAAATAAAAGGCTAATCCCAAAACCGCGTAGGCCGCGAGGAGCAAGGTTCCTTCAAGCCAGTTGGACTTGCCATCTGCACTGATGGAATTGGTAATCAACACAGCGACGGCCACAGCCACCAGTTCAAAGGGATTAAAGTTTAAGTCCATTGGCTGGCCCAGGAACCACCCCGCGAGGACGAGCACCGGGGCCACAAACAGGGCAATCTGAAGGCTGGAGCCAACGGCAACGCTGAGGGACAGGTCCATCTTATTTTTCATGGCAACGGTCACGGCGGTGGCGTGTTCGGCAGCATTACCAATGATGGGCAGGAGGATCACCCCAGTAAACAGCGCCGTCAACCCTAGTTGACTGGTGGCGGCTTCCAGGCTATCCACCAGTAGCTCCGACTCGATCGCTACCAAAACCGTGGCCACCAACAGCACCCCAATCCAGAGGGTCAGATTAGGAGAATGGGTATCCCCGTGGGTGTTGGTTGTAGCCGTAGTTGGCGCATTAGCACTCGTCGGCGCATGGGCATTCGAGGCTATTCCCATTTCCTCAGCCCCCGCGATGCCCACCTCATAGAGGTAGCTATGGGTCTTCATGGAAAACAGCAGGGTCAGGCCATAGACCCCGATGAGGACGATCGCTGTCGCGATCGAGAGCCGTTGCAAGATGAGATCATCAATGCCGCTCGAGGTATAGTCCACCGCCGAGGGGAGCAGGAGCGCAATCACCGCCAGGTTCATCGAGGAGGCATTGACCCGTGCCACCACTGGCTGAAAGGTTTGTTCCTTATAGCGCAGGCCACCCAAAAGCATGGCTAACCCCATCACCAACAACAGGTTGCCGATGATCGAGCCAGTGATACTGGCCTTAACAACGCTAACCAGGCCCGCCCGCAGGGCAATGAGGGCGATGATCAATTCGGTCGCATTGCCAAAGGTCGCATTGAGTAACCCACCGAGGATAGGACCCGCCACGATCGCAATTTCCTCCGTAGCAGTGCCCATCCAGGCCGCCAGGGGTAAAATGGCTAACCCGGCGGTCACAAACACAGTCAACTCGCCCCACGCCAGGAAATGGGCGGCGACGGAAATCGGGATAAAGATCAACAAAACCGACAGAATCGCTTGCTGCTTCGACATAGTTCAGATCACCGTTAGCTGCGGCAAGAGGGATAGCCTCAAGTCTCCTAGGGTAATCTGCCGCAAGGGTGATCGCAATGGGCAACGGTCTGAACCCCCCCGGCCCCGGCCCCGGCCCCGTTCCTCGTCAGCAGTGTTAGGCTTCCCCTGAATCAGCCAGCGAGTGAGGGCGATCGCGGCTTCTAGAGGTCCCGTTCATCGTCAGAGGTGTTAGGCTCCCAATGGGTATGGTTAGGAGAGACACCCATGTTAGGTAAAGCAGCCCTGTTAGACATCCTGGCGGGTAAAAACCGAGGGTTATCAGCCTCGGCCCGCGATCGCCAGGCCATCCTGGCGGCGATCGCCCAATTAGAAGATCGCAATCCCACCCCTCGGCCTACCGCAGCAGTAGACCGGTTGGCGGGAGATTGGCGCTTACTGTATACCACCAGTCAGGAATTGCTAGGGATCGATCGGGTGCCATTGGCACAGTTGGGGCCGATTTACCAATGCATTCGGGTGCAGAACGCCCAGATTTACAATATTGCCGAGGTAACAGGCCCACCGTTTTTGGACGGCATTGTCAGTGTCAAGGCCACGTTTACACCCGTGTCTGAGCGGCGGGTCAATGTTCACTTTGAGCGGTTTATCGTGGGACTTCAGCGACTAATCAACTATCGATCACCCGCCGATTTTATTCGCCAACTGGAGGCCGGGAAACGCTTTGCCGCGATCGATGTTCAGATTGATCCCCAAAAAGAGCAGCGCGGTTGGTTAGAAATTACCTATTTGGATGAAGATTTGCGCATTGGTCGCGGCAATGAAGGTAACGTGTTTGTACTCAGCAAGTCCTGAAGGGGTCTCCGGTTCCATGTCATCCCGCTCGGAAAAGGTGCCCCCCCTTTGGCAGCGCTGTCGCCACTTTGTCCAAACCGTGGTTGGCCTAGTGTTTCGCCATCCGGTAACGGGGACCAGTATCATTCCAGTCTTGCCCGATGGCACGATCGTGCTGGTTCGTCGTCGGGATACGGAACGGTGGGGTCTGCCCGGTGGCTTTGTGGATTGGGGTGAAACCATTGCGACAACGGTTAGGCGGGAACTAAGGGAGGAAACGGGCTTGCAGGTGCAGAGCATCGAGCGCCTAGTAGGGGTTTATTCTGCGCCCGATCGCGATCCCCGTGTGCATTCCATTTGTGTCGTGATCGCGGTACAGGCAATGGGTATCCCCCAGGTGCAAGATCCGCTGGAGGTGATGGCGGTGCAAGCCTTCTGCCGAGAAGCATTACCGATCGGTGCGTTGTCCCATGATCACGATCGGCAGTTGCAGGACTACTTAGAGGGACTAACAACGGTAGCATAGAACCTTGGTATCGTTGGTAATTGGCATGGCTCCCCCTCTGCGGCACGCACGGCTCAAACTTTCGCAAGGCCAATGGTTTTGGCACGAACAGGGTATCGGTGGTCCGACGATCGTGTTGTTACATGGTGCTTGGCACACCAGCCAGCAGTGGGTGCCGGTGATGGCCCTGCTCAGTCCGGATTACCACTGTTTTGCACCGGATCTCCTCGGTTTTGGGGAGTCAGAACGCCCCCCGATTCATTATTCGATCGCCCTACTGGTGGAAGGTTTAGCCGAGTACCTGGCAGCCCTACGCTTGCGTGAGGTTTATCTGGTGGCCGACTCGCTGGGCGCTTGGGTTGCGGCCAGGTATGCCCTCCAACACCTGGATCAGGTGCAGGGGCTAGTCTTGCTGTCGCCGGAAGGGGTCGCAGTACCCGGACAAGCGCCTTGGCGAGGGGCAGCCTGGTTAATGGGGCGACCGCCCGTATTGGTGTGGCTCCTGCGGGCCTGCGGGCCGCTCCTGCGGTTGCTGGGCCAAAAGGACCGTTGCGATCGCCTCTGGCAGTTATATGAGCGCTATCAACACTCGCCCACGGCCTGCCATCTGCTGTTTCAACGGCGTCGGGCGGAAATTCAGGCGGAGCAGTTGCAAGCGCAGTTACCGTGGCTGAAGCGACCGGTGCTGTTGCTGCAAGAGATGCCCACCACGGCAGTTGCCGAAGCCACCCTTCAGGTCTATGCCCGCGCCCTGCCCCAGGCAGTGGTAAAACAGCTACCGGCTGGTCCCCATCACCATTGTTTGGTGGATGCCCCCGATCGGGTGGCGGCCCAGATTCGTCAATTTATTAGCCAGCGCCATTCATCAACCTCAGGGTAGTCAGCTTCCCCTAGGGCAAAATGGCAGCGATCGCGCTGGGGACTCAACCCGGTAAACTTTTACCCTGCGAATACCCTGCGAATTCCACCAAAAAGTTCTGATCGCACTGACGCCAACGACTGCCAATCTCGCCCCTTGACTTTGCGCTTCGAGCGAGCTTAAGAGGATGTTTTAAAAGGGGGATCGCGGTTAAAACCACAACTACGAACTTCAGCCTTTGGCCGTCCTCAACGTGATTTTGCGTTTGTAGTGGCGACTTTAGTCGCCCAAACGGCTGGTTTCTGGACTTTTTAACACCCTCTAAGCCATGAAGTCCGCTGCTGCCTAGTCGCCATGACTAGAGCGATCGTGCTGCTTAAAGTCGTCGGGTCGCAAATTGGCAATGAAATCACGAAATGCCTTTTGCTCAGCCTCATCAGCTTCCTGATCAACGGGGAGGGAGGCATCCAGAATCACCTCCTCGGAAACCCAGATGGGGCTGCCCGTGCGAATGGCAATCGCGATCGCGTCACTGGGGCGGGCGTCAATGTCCTTTTTCACGTCACCCTGGCGTACCGTCAGCACCGCAAAGAAGGTGTTGTCCTGCAAGGAATGAATCACTACCCGTTCGACGGTCATATCCCAGGCTTCCAGCACGTTCACCAATAGATCGTGGGTGAGGGGGCGTGGAGGCACCTGGTTTTCGAGCGCACTGATGATCGAGCGGGCTTGGTCCTGACCGATGTAGATAGGCAATGCCCGCCGATCCGCATCGTCCCTCAGGATCACGATCGGGCTACGGGATACCGCATCCAAGGCAATACCAGCAATTTTCATCTCGATCATAGGATTTGAGCCTCTAGAACCTTTAGGGAAGCAGGGAACCCTAGCCATCGCATTTACCCTACTTCAACATTAAACGATGAAGATGGGTCTCGGTGGCAGTTTCTTAAAAGCCAGGTAGCCAATTTAGCCACCAAAACCGACCTGGCAAAGGTACCCAATCTAGGGGCCACCTGATGGGCACCATCCACGTTGCTTGAGCCACCCCCCAGAGCCACCGCCCCCAGCCAACCGGTTGCAGTTAAACCCACCACAACGTGTTACAGCTCAAAGAGCACCCCAACCGGAGACCATGCCAGGGGATGTTGGGATTGTACTGACTTTAATCGAAAACAGCCAACCTGAGGGCAGACCTCCCCTGCTAGGGGCGATCGCATTGCCCCGATGCGCCTGCTTTTAAGTAGGCCCGGTTCTGGCCCAGGGGCGAAGAGACGGGCACAAGTAGCTCCCCGATCCCCCTCAAATTTGCCAGATTCTAGCCTTTGCCAAGGCCAAGTCCGTCACAGATTGTTCAAAATATAGCCATGTTCAAAATATAGCTATGTTCACTAATACAGCATTTCCATACTTGGTGAATGAAGTACAGACAAGGGGCTTAAGCCCCTTGTTCACAAGGCTTGACAGTACTCCATGAGAGGGAACGGCTGTAGCCCTGCTCAGAAGACTGCTGATGGGCGGATAGGCTTCCCTATCCTGACCTTGGGACAATCATAACGCCATACATAGCGGAGGTTAGGGTGTTTACAGGTTTGGTTCAGGCGATCGGTCGTTTAGACCGGGTGGGCAATGACCAGCTCCAGATCATCTGCGGCTCGGAGGCCAGGGCGGTGATTCTACCGGATTTGGCGATCGGGGATAGTGTGGCGGTGGATGGGGTCTGTCTGACAGTGGTGGAAATTCTGCCAATGGGCTTTCGGGCTACGGCTTCGCCAGAAACCTTGCGACGAACCACCTTGGGGGAGCAGGTGGCCCCCGTTAATCTGGAAACCGCCCTGCGGGTGGGCAGTAAGTTGGGGGGGCACTTCGTGACTGGGCATGTGGATGGCGTCGGTACCCTGCGCTCAGCGCAACCGACGGGCAGGGCTTGGGAGCTCCACTTTGAGGCTCCGGCAGATGTGGCCCGCTACCTGATCCCCAAGGGTAGTATTGCTGTGAATGGGATCAGCCTCACGGTGGCAGCCTGTAATCCAGCGGGGACCCATTTTCAGGTGGCGGTGATCCCCCAGACCTATCAGGAGACGACGCTACGCTTCTTGCAACCAGGCGATCGGGTCAACCTCGAAGCCGATGTGTTGGGTAAGTATGTCGAGAAATTTTTGTTGGGCAGTGGGCCAGCCACGGGCATTTACGCCGCCAGCGGAGCCATTCCGTCAACCGCAACCGAAGCCTCCTCGCTAGGGATTACCGAGGCGTTCCTACGTGAGCATGGCTACGGTTAGGCCCCAGGTTGGGTACCCAGAACAAGGGGAAAAACAGTAGATGCAGCCACTAAGGGCAGCTTCAAGCTCGTATCAATCTAACGTGGCCGATCGTGGCCTAGATGCACTTCCCGTAGCGGCGGAGCAGGGGATGGATTTGGGCTTTTTCACTGGCGACGAAGACCAGCGAAACATCGTCGGGATTTTGGGTCAGGAGATACTGACAGAGGCTATAGGCGGCTGACTCACTGAGACAGTGGGCATGTTTGAGGACTACAACCACGGCAGACTGGGCTGCATCAATCTGGGCAATTAACGTCGGCATATCCGCCGCTTGCGATCGCACTTGGGCATCCCACTCGATGGTGCTAAATCGTAGGGTGTCGGGAGGTGAATCCATTGCTTCTAGGTAGCGTGTATTCATAGTTAGGGGATTAACATCCAAGACAAGGCTTACTCTTTCATTGTTGCGTTGGCTATGACGGGTGACATCTGTCCCAGGGTTAACCTTTCTGGCCATTCGTCACATCACCTAGGGGCACCGCTGGCGGAGAACGGTTAGCAGGGTTTGCAACACAGGGGGCCAGGGAGCGGTGACCGCGAGGGGGGTGCCGGTAACAGGATGCAGAAAACAGAGCTTCCAGGCATGGAGGGCCTGCCCCGGGAGATTCACCCCCAACGATCGCCCAGAGCGGCCTGAACAGTAGACCGGATCACCCACGATCGGGTGGCCGATCGCGCTGCTATGGACCCGAATTTGGTGGGTGCGGCCCGTTTCGAGCCGAAATTGCATGAGGGTGTAATTCCCCAAGCGCTCCAGCACTTGCCAGTGGGTCACCGCCGCCCGTGCCCGTGGATCATTGGGCAGGGCCGCCATCCGTTTGCGATCGGTGGGGTGGCGTCCGATGGGCAGGTCGATCGTCCCCGTCATCTGGGGAGGCGCACCGTGGACAACAGCGACATAGAGGCGATGGGCGGTTTTGGCCTGGAGTTGCTGTTGCAGGTGGTGGTGGGCCAGATCGGTTTTGGCAATGGCGATCGCCCCGCTGGTATCCTTATCCAGGCGGTGGACAATGCCCGGTCGCTGGCTGCCCCCAATCACCGGCAGGCGATCGCAGTGGGCCAGTAGCCCGTGGACGAGGGTGCCTGTGGGATGGCCAGGAGCCGGGTGGACAACCAGACCCGCCGGTTTATTCAACACCAGCAGATGCTCATCTTCGTAGAGAATCTCCAGGGGCATGGCCTCTGGTTCGAGGGCGGTAGGGGTGGCCGGGGGCAGGGTCACCAGCAGGCGATCGCCCACCTGAACTGGTTCCTGCTTACGGGTGCAAACGATCCCATTCCGTTGGACCTGGCCCTGTTCAATCAGTTTTTGGATACGGGAGCGGGAGAGTTCCGGCCATTGGGCCGTTAGTTGGGCCGTTAACCAGCGATCAAGCCGCTGGCCAGATTGGTCTACCTGGAGGACGATCGGTGAGGGGCTAGAAGCACAGGGGGATAACACAGGCAGCAGGGCAAACGACACGCAGACAGATCACGAGAGCAGCATGGTCCATTCCCAGCATAATCCCCAGGCTGCCCCTTTGGCAGCGAGAGGGGGCCTCTACCCGATCGCGATGGGCAGGCGTATAGGGTTCAATCGACATCTTTGCCGCCTCCGGCCCTAGTCGAATTTCAGGTTGCATCACGGTTGCGTGGAGATGATGGACGATCGTGCTCAGGAATTACCTCAAAAATCATTTCATCCGTAACTACCTTCACCCGATGGTTTTCCAGAACTTGTGCTCCCAAGACAATTTTATATTGCTTACCAATGGTTAATATTTCTGGCAAAGGATAACTAAGCTCAGTATTACTGTACCCAGAATTACTCTCCTCATTATTTGTAAACGCAGTGGCCGGTTGCGTGACAACAGCTAGGGGTTCTGATTGGGTTATTTCAAAAAGAGTAATCGAATAGGCGTGAGCGCCTTGGAGACCCGTCCAAACTAACGTTGGCTGTGCCCCTTCCTCGTCCAACTTAACATCTACGATCCTCAGATCCGACGAGTTGCCAGTACGTGGACGCTTAGCAACACAACCCGTGGGGTAACAAGTCACTCGCGGGGATGAACTCTGTGCCTGGGCGATCGTTGAGCTAGCACTATTCAGGAGGCAGATAAACAGCGCAAATCCACTGCAAAAAATCACTTTAGAGATCATGATATTTCTCCTGATTCATTAGACGTTGCCGAGCCATCGTTTGCCAAAATCTAACTTCTAGGTTTCTACGAGAAGACCCATCACGACAGTGGGACCAGGATTTGAGGGCATCTGCTTGTTTGTGTTGGGCTTCTAATACTTGTGCCAGCAGACAGTAGGCATCAGTCCGCCCCTGATCCAACTCAATAGCAGCGTGTAGATCCATACTTGCTTGGTCATAATTGTTCATTAAAAAATAAGCCCAACCGCGATTTTTATAAAGTGCTGCCTTAATCTCAGTACCAGGATCATTTTGCAGGCCGTATGATGTAAGAGAAATTGCTTTTTCTAATCGATCATCAAGAATATTTAGTCTCGCCAGATCGTTAAGGGCTTTAATCGAGACGGGGTGGGCAGATGTCATCACCTTTCTATAGTTATCTCTAGCCTTTGCTAAATCGCCAGTATCATCATAAATTCCACCCAAATTATAAAGAGAAATCGGATTTTCAGGCTCTAGCATAACAGCCTGTTCAAACATATCTTTTGCTTTGTTAATCTCATTTTTTATTTCATAAATTAAACCTTTATCATTGTAGGATTTAGCATCATTTTTATTGTAGAATAAGGCAGTGTCATAATATTTTAAAGCTTGTTCAAATTGCCCGTTTTCTAAGGCTTCTACACCTTTCTTATAGTAGTATGAATTGAGCAGGGGGAAGGATAGGCGATAGAGGCTGACGGTTGTGATGCCTAGAACGAAAAGGACGGCTAGGCGACGTTTGAATTGACGTGAAGTGAGGGTTAGTCGCAGATCCGTCAGAAAAATTTTGTGCTCGGATAGGTTACGATAAACGCTAGCCGCGCTCGCTGGCCGTTGCCCTGGTTCTGGTGCCATTAATTCATCGATCAGGTTCTTAAAAGCCTTAGAAATTTGTGGCGCTTCCTGATGCCAGTTTAAACGATGACTGCCCGGATGATAGGGGAATTCCGCTGGATGCATCCCGGTTAATAGATAGACAAAGGTACGCCCTAGGGCAAATAAATCGGATTGGGGCAGGGCCTGCCCATCGACTTGCTCCTGAGGGGTATAGCCAACGGATAGGGAAGCGGTCACTTCGCGGGCATGAACGGCGGCAACGTAGGTATTCGTCATGCTTCTGACGCTACCAAAATCAATCAGGACAAGCTGCCCCTGCGATCGCCGCATAATATTGGATGGCTTAATATCCCGATGGAAGAAGTGGTGTTCGTGGATAACGGTTACTATTTCTAGTAGCTGCTTTAACCAAACGATCGCCGTTTTTTGATCAATCCGCCCCCGCTTGCGAATCCACTCCTCCAGATTCTCACCTTCAATGTTTTCCATGACCAAACAATGCAACGTTTGCACCGCATCTCGGCCTGGAATTTCAACCGTAAAGTAATCGCTGAGATCAACCTTGGGGATGCCGGGATGATCTAACCACTGAAGCGCCAAGGCTTCCCGCTCAAAGTGCTCGATGGCCTGTGGGTCAGTATCCTTCAAGACCTTCATCACTTTCCGGGTGCGATCGGGTCTGCGGCTTTCCACCTCAAAAACCTCTGTTGTCGCTAGCGGATTCATCGCCCGTAGGGAGCGTACCAGCCGATAGCGACCATCAATCCATAGGGGAGTTCCGCAATGTTTGCAGGTCTCCCCAGCCGCCAAAACTTGCGTCCGACGACAGTTGGGATTAAGACAATAACTCACCCCATCTACCCGGTGATTGGGTATAGACAACGATCGGCGCGATGGGGTGGATGCATCCATCGGTTACGCACTCGCCGGGGACATACGATACTTGCGGACGTATTTACGGATGACGGGTTGCAAGGTGAAGAGTAACTCACTCTGGCCCCGACCCCGTTTTTTCTCTAGCAGTGAACGATTACTCAACTGTTCCAGGGCCTCAATGACTTCCGAGGTAGCAAGATCCCTACGCGCATTCTCCTTAATGGTTTGAATACCAATCGGTTGCTCCGCTTGCGCCAGGGTATGAACCACCAGAACTTCCAACTCAGTTAAATAATTAAAATACTGGTCTAAAACTTTACGATAGGTGGGATCGACGATCGTAGTATCCAAGCCAATAAACTGAGCCACATCGCCATCAAACACATTCTGGATAATCGTGGCCACATCCTCCAGTTGTGAGGGATTGCTGCGATAGCGCTCGATCAATTGCTGATAGAACTTCGCATCCCCTTTGAGACCGCGCTCGTTGAGCATCGACTGGGCAGCCTCTGGGCTAAGTCCGGCCAACTTCAAGGTCACTGCCAACTGCTGTCGTGCCAATTGTACCAATTCCACCGTTTCCACATGGCTGGTCAAAATCAAACAACTGGGATGATCGCCTTTGGCGATCGCCTGAATAAGCTGACCATACCCCTCACAACCGGACTGATACCGTCCATGCGGATCGCCCGGACGCAAAACCGCATCAAAGTTATCCAATACCAGCAAAGTCGCTTGCTGTTCCAAATACGTCAGCAATTGCTCTAAACCGGCTTGGACTGAGGGAACTTGCAGATCCGAGGGTTCTTGCAAAGATTGCAACAAGTTATTCAGGAAACTGATTAACGGAATCGGTTGATTCAAGGTACGCCAGATCACCCGATCAAAGGAGGATTCCAAATCTTCCACCAGCTTTGCCGCCAGGGTCGTCTTACCAATCCCTGGTAAACCCACCAGACCCACCACGGGGGTGTGATCCTCAATAATGGCATGGTGGAGCATCGTCAATTCTGGTTGACGGCCATAGAAATGGTTGACGATCGGGATCAGTTCATCCCAACTCCTCCCCCCCCCATCTAGCAGCTCAGGGGGGGAAGGGGCCGGGGCGATCGCGGTCGTAGACGATAGCTCCTTGTACTGGGTATTCAGCCGTTGCATGAGATTGCGCAGCTTCACAGGTCCGCGCCCTTCCACCTGAAACTTGCGATAAACTTCACTCAACCGCTGGCGAGCGGCGGCGGGACTGATACCCAGCTTTTGGGCGATTTGCTCGCTTGAGTGATTGTCAAGCGCAAGCTCCAGAGCTGCGAGTTCGGCGTTGGAAACCCGGCACTTTCGTGCCTCTTGTCTGAGAAAGACGGTAAAATCTGAGGCGCTCACGGTTACACCTGAATAAAGCGAATCAATTAGTACTTCCATCCTAGCGTTGACAACGCAATTTGGATAGATAAGTATATAATACCATTAATACTTTTGCAAGAATAAAGCAATGCATATTCTAGCCAAAGTCGGCAATTTTCAGACTTTAATGTTAACTAAGCAAACAACTAAATGTATAGCTTATAGCTGTTGAACTATAAATTTAGGATCGCTAACTTGCCTGAAAGGGGTGTTGTTTTTAGCTACATGAGTCATGGTATTTCAGTAGAATTACGGCTATAGGAAAATGTATGGATTGGACTTTAAAGTATGCCGCAGCGCCTGCCTGCCTGCTGGAATGCCTCTTTAGGTAAGGTTTAGCCTGAACAGACAGACCTGACCGCAACCCTAGGCCGCAACTTTCGGAGCTGGCCACGATCGCAGGTGATTTTGCGTTGCTCGTCCCATTCTAGCTCAGGCGGTTAATTATGGTTGCAGTGATCACACCCGGCGATCGTGTTAGGCGGCAGTGGTAGGTCTAATCGTACTCTCTGGGGGGTAAACGTATCGCCAGGGTAGAGTTCCCTGACGGCGGGGGCGGGGTTATCGCTGGATCGGTTAGGACGGGGGCGGGGATAAACCTCCGGCATCGCCGATTCGCCCCGATCGTCCTCAAAAAAGGCGGCGGCAGGGATGCTTGCCCTGTGGGCGCGTGTTCTGTCAGCCGCCATTGTTGGGAAAATCCCTGCTTCAGGGGGTAGTCCTACATTTGGCTAATAATCATCTCCCGATACTGGCTCTTTTGCTTCACCCCCCGTATTTCTCCGACTTTGTCCTTATTTTTGAAAAACTGCACCGTGGGTGTGCCAGTAATCCCTGCGGCTTCGGCAATTTCGGGATCGGCCTCAATGTCAATTTCCACATAGTGAATCTGACCGTCAAACTCATCGACGACCTTGCTCAGGATCGGCTTCAGGGTATGGCAAGGGCCACAGGTGGGCGAGGCATATTTGACCATGATCAGGCGATCGCTGTCATGGTAGAGCTTGCGCAGGGCATAGCTACCGACATGGCGAGTAGCATTGGGATCAAAGGTAGCCGCCGGATCGGCACTGGTCTCCGGTGAGGCAGAAGGAGTGGACGCGGCTGGCGGTGCTGCGGAGGCCGACGCTTCCCGCGCTTCCTGGTGGAACTCCTGGATCAGGTCATGTTCCGATAACCACCGTTCTGCCAACATTGCAGCCATACACCCTGTGCCTGCCGCCGTGATTGCCTGCCGGAATTCATGGTCCTGGACATCCCCGGCAGCAAAGACACCAGGCACATTAGTGGCAACAGAACCGGGTTGCACTTTGATATAGCCCACGTCATCAAGATCAATTTGGCCCTTGAAAATGGCGGTGTTGGGGGTATGACCGATCGCGTAGAACAAGCCCCCCGCCTCAATCTCTGTCACTTCGCCAGTTTCGTTGTTGCGGACCTTCACCCGTTGCAGGCGCTCACCATCCCCGGCCACGTCCACCGCTTCCGTGTGCCAATGTACCGTGATTTTGGGGTGGTTCAACACCCGATCCTGCATGGCTTTACTGGCCCGCATCCGATCGCGCCGCACCAATAAATGAACCTGGGAGCCATATTTGGTGAGATAAACTGCTTCCTCTGCCGCTGTATCACCCCCACCAATCACCACCAACTCAACCCCCCTGAAGATGGGGCTGGTGCCATCACAGATCGCACAGGCTGAAATTCCCCGATTCCAGTAGAGATCTTCCGAGGGGAGTCCCAGCCGTTGGGCCATCGCCCCAGTCGCAATCACCAGGCTATGGGCACGGACTTCGTGCTCTGTCGATCGCACGATGAACGGTCGCTGGCTGAGATCCACAGCGGTAACATCTTCCGTAATGAATTCAGCCCCCCAGCGCACAGCCTGAGCCTTGGTGCGTTGCATTAATTCCGGCCCCGTAATCCCGTCGGGGAAACCCGGAAAGTTTTCGACTTCGGTAGTAGTCATCAGTTGCCCACCAGGAATACCCCCGGCCTGGTAGCCCTCGAAGACCAAAGGCCGCAGGTTGGCACGTCCGGCATAGATGGCCGCCGTATATCCAGCAGGCCCTGAACCAATAATCACCAGATTCTCAACGGCTGGGCGACTCATAGGACTTATCTCAAACTCATAACGACTACGCTTAGTGTAGCACAGCGATGGTCCTAACGGGGCGATCGCCGGTCAGCGGTGATCATCTAGCCGCTCACCCCGCCCCAAAGCGTTGATTCCATGAATTTGAGCCGCATGATCCGCAGCGATTCCAATCCCCCGCAAGCTTCGCAATGTTGGTAGTCACGACTTTAGTCGTTGCCAGTTAAAGCCGGCCCGACAAGCGTTTCCTCATTAACCTGCTTAATTGGGTACGGCCCTAGCTGGGTGGCGAGCTTTGCAATTGACGAGTGAGGTGTACCAATTCCGGCAAAATTAATGACTGCATGGCCAGGCGCACGGCATTTTGTGAACCAGGCAGCACAAAGATCAACTTGCCATGATAGGTACCCGCGATCGCCCGTGAAGCCATTGCCCGTGAGCCAATTTCCTGATAACTCAGCCAGCGGAACAATTCGCCAAAACCGGGCAAGGTTTTATCTAACAGGGGCACGATCGCATCATAGGTACTATCCCTGGGGGTCACGCCAGTCCCCCCATTCGTAATCACAACATCCAGATCGGGTTGTTGTGCCAAGTGACCCAACTGTTGCACCAGTAAGTCCGGTTCATCAGGTAACAGGCCATAGAAACCCACTTGGTGGCCGGCATCGGTCAGACACTGCTGAATCAATTGACCACTACGATCGTCCACCATCGTGCGGGTATCACTCAGCGTAATGATCGCACAGTAGATGGCGACAGGATTACCCGGATCGGGATGGGGCAGAACCATCGAACCCCGTACCTCCTATTCGTTGCGCTGCAATCCGAGGCCGTGTTCTTCGGCATAGCGATTCATAAAACGGATGAACCGATCCCATTCTTCCGGCGATCGCATAATGTAGCGGGCTTCGATCGCCTCCGGTTGGCCGTTGATGAATTTGGCATTCACTTCGCGGGAAACAATTTCGCCTTCCTCGTCCACCAGATACATCCCCGTGATCTCGTCGGTACGATCCTGACGCAGGGCATCGGGATTCTGAAAATAAAAGGTCGCAGTCCCAGTGCTGCCATCTCGCGATCGCGTCAACCGGACATCGGGCACCACACTTTCGGTAACGCCTTGGGAGAATTGGATTTCAGCCATAGATCCTAAAAATTAATCTGCACTTAAACCTTCTTAACACAATCAGCATACCATTTTTCGGGGTTTGCAACGGGGGTTTGTAATTTTGATGGATCTGCTTAACCGCGATCACCGTCGGTGTATGGCCACCCAGCATCCCGTGAGCCTTTTGCGAGGATCGGGAGCCACATCGCCCATACTAGGGAAGCGCTCAGCTATGTGCTTTGGTCTATGGCCTTCGACAATCTTGGCAAACTCCTCGCCGAAAAACACCCAGAACCGTTCGCCGCCTGGATACTGGGTGAAGTCCCGGAAAGCGTCAGTGTCCTCAAAACCGAGTTGAGTATTGAACCCATTCGGGCAGACTCGCTAGTGTTTCTGCGTACCCGCAATTCGCCAGGGGAGACGCTCCGCGATCGCATTCTCCATCTCGAATTTCAAACGCGCTGGCCTTCCCAACCGCCGCTCGAGTTTCGGATGTTGGACTACTGGGTACGGCTGTATCGACAGTATCAAGTGCCGATTATCCAGGTGGTGATTGTATTGCTCCCGCCCACGGCAGGGACGGTAATTCAGGATCACTTTCAGGTGGGGGAGACCCAACATCGGTTCCGGGTGGTGTGTTTGTGGGAGCAGGACCCAGCCATATTACTGAGTGATCCAGCGTTGTTACCCTTGGCTCCGTTGGCAGCGACGAACCAACCAGAAGACCTATTGCAACGGGTGGCGGCTCAGATTAGTCAGCTAGAATCGGAGCAGCAGCGGCAGGAGTTATCAACTTATACGCAGATTTTTGCGGGCTTGAAGTTTAAGCAACCGTTGATTCGTCAGATTTTTCGGGAGGGGATGATGCGCGAATCGGTGATCTATCAAGAAATTTTGCAGGAAGGGGTTCAAGAGGGACTCCAGCAGGGACTCCAGCAGGGACTCCAGCAGGGACTCCAGCAGGGACTCCAGCAGGGACTCCAAGAAGGGCGGCAGGCAGAAGCCTCATCCTTGATTTTGCGGTTGTTGAACCGGCGGTTTGGCGGGGTGGACC
>NZ_JBRCAD010000114.1:0-38657 GCF_053493415.1 Trichothermofontia sp.
CCCCCGCCCCTGCACCCTTTCCCCGGCAAGGCCATCCATCAGCTAACGACACGATCGTGCCCCCAAAAACTGCTCAGCCCTGACCCGATCGCGGGTGGAATCCCCTAAGCTATATTCCTAAGTCATGCTAATAAGTCATGCTAAACCCAGGGGTGAGCCGTCAAGCTGACCGGGTGGGTTCCTCGCCGTCGCCCAATGCTCGCAAGGCTTAGGAATTTAGCATGCCGTCCGAACCCCATCCCTGCCAGTTCGCACGGGCCAGTTTTTGCAGATAGGTGTACTTGCAAGCGGAGGTTTGCGGTGTCAGAACCAGAATATCCCCCTTCCTCGCCAACGCCCTCTTCGGCAGCCATCGTGCCGCCACTGGCGATCCCACTGACGCCTGCCCGATTAACCGGGAGTCCTGCTGTCGCCGAGGATAGTCCTGCTGATCGTCGGATTGCCACCCTGGAATTGGCGCTGGATGAAGCGCTAACCGTCCTGCAAGAATTACGCAGCCAACTCAAGGACCAGCAGATGTTGGAGGGCCAACTGGCGCGGCTGGAAGACTTCTCCAATATGCAGCACCAAGCGATTGGCGAACTGAAGCAACAACTAACCCAAATTCTTACCCTTGGCTTGAGTAGCGAGGGGCTATTGCGGCAGGCCCAAGTCAGTACCCTGGAGGTAGACTGTCCAGTCGCCCATCCCCGGCCCAGCGAGGGAGCGCTGCCCCGCTCAACGGCAACACCAGCGGTGACAGCGGCTTGGGAGGCGGCTGAGTCGGCGACCACGATCGCCACGCTCCAGCAAGCGCTAGCAACGGCCCATCAGCAAATCCATGCCCTGGAAACGGAAATTGCCCGCCAGACGATCGTGCAAGCCACCCTACAGCAAGCGTGTCAGGAATTAGAACAGGAGCGGGATCAACAAGCCAAGCGCCTGCAATCTCTAGAGCAACAACATGCGGAAATGCAGGAGCAAATCCTCAAGCAAGTGCGACAAGCCCAGGAGCATGAGGCGGCGATTCAGCATTGGCAAACCCGCTGCCTGGCAGGACAACAACAGGCGATGGCCATTGAGTCATTGCTACAACGTCTGGCCAGCCAATTAACCACTGGCCCCCCGGCCCCGGCGACGCTCACAACGACGTTCACCGAGGTACAAACTGCCCTCGCCGAACTCCTGGCCCTGCTAGCCCCCTCGACAATGGCCTCGCGGGAGGATTTTGAAGCCCGACGCATGGGGCCGCCCCCCGCCAACCCTAAACCCTTGCAGGTTGATTTACCCAGCTTCCTAAGTCGCCGTCCTTCCTGACGGGTGAGGCTGGGCTGGCTGGGCTGGTGGGGTATGGAGGTAGGCCCTGGTCGCCCAAGGTCTTCTCCAAAATCACCGGGTATAGAATTGCAGTCGCATGATGCACTGCCGATCGCCAAAGCAGGGTAGGATAGCCATCTTGCCTGTTTGACGATCGGCAGCCCCCGCGATCGCGATCGCCCAGGTCGATCAAGCTGACAATTCAGGCGCAACCATTCAGGCCAAATTATTGATTCACAAAGGTCGGTACGTTCATGGACAACAAACTGATGCTAATGATTCCGGGGCCAACCCCGGTACCCGAAAAGGTACTGCTGGCCTTGGCGAAACACCCCATTGGTCACCGCAGTCGAGAATTTTCCGACTTGCAGGGGGAGATTACCGCCCACCTCAAGTGGTTGCATCAGACCCAAAATGATGTCCTAATCCTGGCGGCCAGCGGGACGGGGGCGATGGAGGCCGGTATTATTAACTTTTTAAGTCCCGGCGATCGCGTGTTGGTTGGCTGCAATGGCAAGTTTGGTGAGCGCTGGGCGGAGGTCTGCCAAGCCTATGGCCTCCAGGTCGAGACGATCACAGCCGAGTGGGGCCAACCCCTTGATCCCCAAGAGTTCCAGGCCAAGCTGGAAGCCGATCGCGATCGCCAGATCAAGGCGGTTATTGTTACCCATAGCGAAACCTCCACAGGTGTGTTGAATGACCTAGGCACGATCAGCCAATTCGTGAAAGCCCATGACAAGGCCCTGTTGATCGTCGATGCCGTGACCAGCTTGGGGGCCACGAGTGTGCCGATGGATGACTGGGGCATTGATGTGATTGCCTCCGGCTCCCAAAAGGGCTTTATGTTGCCGCCTGGTTTGGGCTTTGTGGCCGTGAGTGCCAAGGCTTGGGAAGCCTATAAAACGGCGACGCTACCCCGGTTCTATCTCGATCTCGGCAAATATCGCAAGGATGCGGCCAAAAACACGACCCCCTTTACCCCGCCAGTTAACCTATTCTTTGCCCTGCAAGTCGCCCTGCAAATGATGCAAGCCGAAGGGCTAACGGCCATTTTCCAACGCCATGATCGCCTCATGCGGGCCACCCAAGCCGCCGTGCAAGCTCTGGGGTTGCCCTTGTTTGCGGCCCCCGGTGCCGGTAGCCCTGCCATTACCGCCGTTGCCCCCACTCAAGTAGAAGCCGAACAGGTGCGATCGGTGCTGAAAAAACACTACGACATTGTGCTGGCGGGCGGGCAGGATCACCTCAAGGGCAAGATCTTCCGCATTGGGCACCTGGGTTTTGTGGCGGAGCGGGATATCCTCGCCGTGATCGCTGCCCTAGAGGCCAGCCTTGGTGAATTGGGTTACCGCAGTTTTACGCCGGGGGCCGGTGTGGCTGCTGCCGCCAGTGTTTTTAGCCAATAGCCTGAGCGCCAATTTTCCGTTAGCGGCAACCCTACCGTTTACAGCGATAGCCATCCTCAATGGTTCATGCAGGATGGTGGGGTAGGCTTCTTGTCGGCGCGGGCAGGATGCCCACCCCACGCTGATAAATCACCTGGAATTGCCATAGCAGAGTACGCGTGAATGACGGTTCAATCTTGCAAACTTGCGAATAAGGGGCTGGCATTGCCCGTACCCCACTGGGCATGGAAGGGCGGTAAACCCATTAGCCGACCCTTGACCTCAAGCTGTCGCTAACCATTCAAAAATCAAATCTAACTGCTCCAGTGACACTAAGCCATACCGCCAAAGGGTAACAGGCAACAGGTGCAAATCATTATTACAGTAGCGAAGGGCAATCTTGATCGCTGCCGTAGAAACGAGCAGTTCTTCCTGGAGGAACTGAAGGAAGCGAGTATCAAATTTTTGGGCTGGCATGGGCTTCTGGCCTCCAGTGAGTAGCGGCGAGGGACTATCAATGCCGTGTGTCTTCTACTCCTAAAGGACACAAACACACAGCACTGCTCCCCTGCTGCCAACTTTTCAAGGGTACGATCGCGATCACAGACTACTACTATTTCTTCCCTAGGATCGTAATCATTAGCTGCGACAGGATAATGCCTTATAATGATTAGCCGAAATAATGAGTTGTCATCGATAAAAGATTAATTAGGCCAACCGTCGATACGATTAGGTCCGTAGGTTACCATGCCTAACCGAGTGGCTGGAATGTTTGTGATGAATTGCAACCTATCGCAACAAGAACATACAAAGCTAATAGTGTCTGCTCTCAGCAACTGAAGCAGTCGCGGTCCTCCCCGCTTCTGGGTTACCTCAACAAACTTGCTGCCCCACATCCCCCCGCCCCTGCACCCATCAGCGTCAAGAAGAGGTGGACCCACTAACGCGTTGCCAGGTCCCGCTCCCGCCCTGTGAGACGATGGGGGAGTTTTTCGGGCGATCAGCCATAAGATGGCGCCGTCACGGGCGGGGGATGCGCGATCGTGGCGAAGGTATCGTGGGCACACAATTAAAGACGCATGGTTATACATTTATAAATCTAAATTGATTTTTTTGAATTAACGGTACGGGAAATAAGATAACGATTTATTGCGTTTCACGAACCGGACGTTGCCAAATTACAATTGTGATAGTGCAGATGGGCATCTTAGGAATACGGATGTCGATCGATATCACGGATGTTAGTGGCTGTGACAAAAATTACGGGTATCGTCCGATACCACAGATGTCATGGATGTCAGCAAGCCCCGTCAACCGATGGAGGTGAATCCGCCACCAATGGTTATCCCAACTGCCAACAAACCTATGTCGCTTTCCTGCCCAATCGTCCCCCAACCAGGGCAGATCTGTCCCTGGGTAGCGTTGTTTAATCGTGTTGCTGATACTCACGGCCCCATTCCCTTGTTAGAGACAGGCACTCCCTTGGCATCCGATTCCCTTTCCCCTCCTGAGCTTGAGCAACTGATTCACCTTGGTGCCACAGTCAGTACCGTTTTGGCGCAACCCCATCCCCTGTTGGCCCGCCTCGATCAGGTAGTCCAAAGTTTATTGGCAACCTTCAGCGATAGCCGGATTTACATTTGGGCCTTTGACCGTCAAAGCCATTTCCTGGAACTGCAAGCGATCGCGGGTGAGCACCAGCAACTGAACTATTTTGCCAGCCAAATTCCCCTGGGGATTTCCCTGATTGGCCACATTGCCCAAACGGGGCAGCCCTACATTAGCCATGATGTTGCCCACGACATTTGCCTGAATACTCTCCCCACAACGCTAGAACCCCACCTGCGCAGTTTTGTGGGCTACCCTTTGATGGTGAGCGATCGCCTGGTGGGGGTGATGGCCCTATTACTGCCCTGTCCGTTAACCACCAGTATTGAGGTGGCGCTGCAAGGGGTGGCGGCCTGTCTGGCGTTGGCGATCGACGGTGCCCGGACCCAAGAGGAGCTACTGGATCGGCGGGAGGTTTTGTTGTTTCGTCTGGCCAACCAAATTCGTAACTCCCTCGATATTGATACGATTTTGGATGTGGCCGTTCACGAAATTCGGCAATTATTGGGGATCGATCGTTGCCATTTTCTGTGGTGTTGGACAACGCCAGATGCCGACCCCCAAGCCACCCCTCCCCAGGGGCTGTTGGCGATTACCCACGAAGATAAGCACGAAGAACTGGCTAGTCTCATTGGTGAATGTACTCCGGAACAAATGGCCATTTTGTGGCCCTATATTACCAATTTCCAGATTTTACGCGTTGAGGATATTGAACAGGAAGCGAGTCTCGATCCCCAACTCCAAACCCTCTTTCTGGACTGGGGGATGACGGCCCAACTGCTGCTCCCGGTCGAAACGCGATCGGGGCAAATGGGGGCGATCGTCTGTAGTCAGGCCAGTGGTCCCCGTGCTTGGCGGGATAGCGAAATGCAACTGTTACAGGCGGTGACGACCCAATTGGCGATCGCCATTGACCAAGCCGAACTCTATGCCCAAACCCGTGCCGCCGCCACCGCAGCCCAAACCCAGGCGCAGCAACTCTCGGAAGCGTTGGGTTATTTGCGCAAAACCCAGTCCCAATTGATCCAAAGCGAAAAAATGTCCAGTTTGGGCCATCTGGTGGCCGGGATTGCCCATGAAATCAATAATCCCGTTAACTTTATCAGTGGTAACCTAACCCACGCCAGCGACTACTTCCAGGATCTACACCACCTCATTGAACTTTACCAGGAATACTATCCCGATCCGGTGCCTGAGTTGCAAGCCTATGCCGAGGAGATTGACCTGGAATTTCTACTGGATGATTTATCAAGACTGCTCAGTTCAATGCACGTTGGCACTGAGCGCATTCGCCAAATTGTCCTTTCCTTGCGCAACTTCTCGCGGCTAGATGAAGCTGAGGTTAAACCCGTGAATTTGCACGATGGGATTGATAGCACTCTGCTGATCTTGCAAGGGCGTCTCAAGGCCAAGGGAGCCTGGAGCGGGATCGAAATACACAAAAACTATGGGAATTTGCCCCTCATTGAATGTTATGCCAGTCAGCTTAATCAGGTCTTCATGAACCTGCTCAGTAATGCGATCGATGCCCTGTATGACCAGCCCGAACCTCGGCAAATTACGATTACAACGGATGTGGCTTTAGCCGAGGCCGATGCTCAAACCAAGGTAGCTAAAATTAGCATTCAGGATAATGGGACCGGAATGCCGGAAAATATCCGCCAGCAAATTTTTGATCCGTTTTTTACTACCAAACCAGTGGGGCAAGGGACCGGGTTGGGCTTATCGATTAGCTATCAAATTGTGGTGGAGAAACACCACGGCTGGATTAGCTGCACCTCCCAACCGGGTGAAGGGACCACGTTTACGATCGAGATTCCGGTCAAGCGTGTCCCAGCGCGCCCGGCGGTCAGTGCGGCTTGAGTCCTGGTCACCCTGAGCCTGCCGAAGGGTTTTGGCGCCTATCTGCCAGCCTAGAACTGGCTGCTGCCAGAAACGTTCCCACTCTCCGTATTTTTCTAGAGTTAAGGGGTCACCCACTCGTCAGATTCCGCAAATCTCTAGAGTTCATTCCCACTGACGAGGGGATAGCCTAGGAGGAAAGGTCCGAACATGGGCAGGGTGCAGAATGGATTGCCAGGGGCGTCATCAACGGGGTAGGAGCGATCGTCATGGGCGTATTCCGGGATTTGAGCCATGCCTTTAAATTAAGCAAACCCGCCCAGGGGAAACAGCGTTCTGCTAGTTTCAAGCGCGCCCGATCAGTCCAGATGCAGTCCTTACCGTGGGGCAAGGTTGTTCCCAAGAATAATCAGGTAGTGACCTGGTCGGGGCGATTACCGGTGATGCCCCCGTACTGGTACCACTGGTTTTATCTATCCTCCCTGGACAAGCCAACGGCTGATGGTCGCTACAGTCCACGTCTGCAACCGGACTATACCCATGAACTGTACCTAGGCGTACTGAACCTGGACACAGGGGAACGGCGGATTTTGTTCCATAGCCAATTCCAGACACCACTCCCGGCATCACTGGCCGTTGCCCCCGCCGAAGCCACTGCCACAAGAAATCAAATCGCTGAGAAAATCGGGGATCTCTTTGCCCAAATGGTGGCGGCAACCAAGGGGGGAGAATACCTATTATCTGCCCAACCCGATTGGTGGCTGCCCGTGCTCCAAGCCTGCTATCGCCGGATTACACAACAAATGGAGTCGGCGATGGACTGTACGGCGGGGTAGGGTGAGGGGAGGTAGGCAAGTGGGCCGGTGGGCCGGTAATGGCTTTACCCCAAAGGCTGGGATATGTCCCCCAAAAGAGGCAATAGCCTTATTTTCCCGCCTCCCTTCTCTCTTCTCTCTCCTCAAAAGCGATCGATAATCGCCTGGGCAAATTCCGAACACTTCAAAGGCGGTTCCACGGGCGGTTCCATCATCCGAGCCAGATCGTAGGTGACGGCACGGTTGACGATCGCTTCCCCTAGGCCCTTGCGGATCAGGTCAGCGGCTTCTTGCCAGCCCAGGTACTCCAGCATCATGACCCCGGAAAGAATTAATGAGCCGGGGTTGACGCGATCGAGACCCGCGTGTTTAGGGGCAGTGCCGTGGGTGGCTTCAAAGATGGCACAGGTATCGCCAATGTTGGCGCCCGGTCCCATCCCCAGCCCCCCGACGATCGCCGCTGCCGCATCGGAGAGGTAATCCCCGTTCAGGTTCATGGTGGCGAGGATCGAATACTCATCGGGACGGGTTTGGATCTGCTGGAAGATGCTGTCGGCGATGCGATCGTTGACCATGATCTTGTCGCGCCACTGGCCGTGGCCATGACTCTCCCAAATGGCAGCGAGGACCGCCTCGACCTCCTGGCACACGGCCTGCTTTTTCTCGGCAGTGAGGGCGTCGTAACCCGGATCAATCCGGCGGGCGTTGTCTTCAATGCTGAGGTCGGGGTGGCGCTCCTTGTTGCTAAGAATCCAGGACTCGCGCTCGGTCACACACTCGGCCCGGAACTCGGTCGTCGCCAACTCGTAGCCCCAGTCACGGAAGGCCCCCTCCGTATACTTCATGATGTTGCCCTTGTGAACCAGGGTCACCATTTGCTTGGCCTTGGGTAGGCGCAGAGCGTGTTTGATCGCCCGCCGCACCAGGCGTTGGGAGCCGGTTTTGCTGATCGGTTTAATCCCAATCCCGGCATCGAGGGGAATTTGCTTTTTGCCGTGTTCAGGGGTAGCGGGGATGAGTTCCGTATTCAGGATCTTGATCAGCTTGTCGGCGATTTCCGTCCCCTGTCGCCATTCAATGCCCAGGTAGATATCTTCCGTATTTTCCCGATAGATGATCACATCCAACTTCTCTGGGCTGCGGTGGGGGGAGGGGGTGCCAGCGTAGTATTTGCAGGGCCGCACGCAGGCGTAGAGGTCAAAAATCTGCCGCAGGGCCACATTGAGGGAGCGAATCCCGCCCCCGATCGGAGTGGTCAAGGGTCCCTTAATCGCCACACCGTACTCGCGGATGGCGGTTAGTGTGTCCTCTGGCAAATATTGGTAGGTGCCGTAGCGGTCACAGGCTTCGTCCCCGGCGTAGACCTTGAACCAATTGATTTTGCGTTGGCCACCATAGGCTTTGGCGACGGCAGCATCAAATACCTTTTGCGAGGCGGGCCAGAGGTCAACCCCCGTGCCATCCCCCCGGATGAAGGGAATGATCGGATCATCGGGCACGATCGGTTCACCGGCTTGAAAGGTGATGCGTGAACCGGTGGTCGGGGGGGTGAGTTTCTCGTACATAGCCGCCAGCCATTGTCATGAAAGGTAACCCGTGAATCCTAGCACCTCTCCCCAACCCCACCATTGCATTTAAATTTACCAAACGGCAGCCGAGACGATAGGCCACCCCCGTGGAAGACTAGGAGGCCACGGGAATTTGGGCAAACGCCGCCGCGATCGCCTGCACGGGGGCATCGGCCCGTGCCACAATTTCAACCACCTTATTACGGGCTTGGGGTTGCACTAGGGCCTCCACACACACCTCCGCCACCTGTTGCCGGGAGAGGCTACCCTCGCAGAGGGTATCGGCTGGGGCCATCACCAGGGGCAGGGTTGGGGGGTCGTTTTTCAAACCGCCGGGACGGACGATCGTGTAGGGGATGCCGCTGCCTCGGATCACGGCCTCCGCCTGTTGCTTCCAGAACAGAACCAGCCAGAACAGGTTCAGGGGATGGAAAAACCGCGAAACACACAGGGAGGATACCAGGACAATCTGCTCAATACCCTCTGCTTGGGCAGCCTGCACTAGATGCTTGGTTCCCTCATAATCCACTCGATAGGGACCAGTAATATCAAAACTGGGGCGTGCCCCCGTGGCAATGATCAGGGCGGTGCACCCCGCGATCGCCGATCGTAGCCCGCTAGGGTCCAAGACATCCCCCACCACCCATTCAACCTCGGCAGGCAAAATGGCTTGGGCAGTGGCCCGATCGCGGACTAGGGCACGCACCGGAATCTGGCGATCGTGCAGGATGTGAACAATGCGGCGTCCGGTTTCCCCCGTCGCCCCCGCAACAAAAATACGCATAACCGTATGCAACTATGCCGCAATGGCTTAACAGAGTCGTTACAATTTTGACTGATAGCATGAAGTTTCGATAAACATGACCCATTTCAGTTCCAAAATCAACAAATCCTGGTGCCAACCTGGTGGACTAGGCAGTGAGCGGGGTACTCTGATCCCAGGAGTGAATCGCCATGATCGGCCCTAAGCGCCCCTCACTGGGTTAGACCTCCGTATGGATCGCCGCTTTGGATGCAGGACAGCAACATGCAGACACCCTTAACGCACTATCCCACCACCGATGGGTTTAACCTCGTGTTAGAGGACTACCCCGACACGGGGCATACCGATGATGCTGCCCACGCCATCATCGATGCCTTTCACGCAGAGGGCGCAGCGGCAGCGGAAACGCCAGAAATGATGCGCTTCTACAATCACTTTGTCGGCGCGATGGCCATGAATGCCCCGCCGGAGGTGGTTGCGGCCTATCTGGGGACCCACCACGAATGGTTTCGGCGCTGCTCCCACCCCATGAAGGCTGAACTGATCACGGAAAATGGCTATGCCCTCTCCCTGGGGCGGTTTGGTTCCTTTGGGTATGTGGTGGAACCCAAGATTGGCCTGGATCTGATGCCCCCAGATGCCGGCATCTACCGAATTCAGACCATTCCGGTTCCTGGTTATACCCCCAGCGGGTATGACGTGGATTTCCGGGCCGAGCTAGAACTGGTGGAGTCCCCCAGCGATACGAACCCGATGGATGGCTACCTCACCCAGGTGGAGTGGCGTTTAGATTTAACCGTCTGGCTCCAATTCCCCCAATTTATCCAGCGCCTTCCCTGCAACCTGATTGTCAAGACAGGTAACCATGTCCTTGGCCAGGTGGTGCGCCAAATCTCCCGTCGCCTCACCCACAAGGTCCAGGAGGATTTCCATACGGTGCATAACCTGCCCCTGCCCCAAGCTGGTAAAAGCTAGGTCCCCCTAGGGTGAGCATGCCAGGAAGTATTTTTACTCAGGAAAGTATTGCGAAATTGCAATAGTTCTGTTACATTTATTTACAGTAAAGCGTCAACAGTCATTTTGAACCTAGTCAGTTTAAGGGCTGCGGGCGTCAGCTTGGAAATTGATTCTCTCGCAATCGGTTGGGGGGGTTCCCCACTGTAGACAATCTAAACCAGCCAGATAGCATCTCGCATCTTGGTTTTCTCCTCTTGAGCCTCGGTTAGCCGCCGAGGTTTTTTATAGCGGCGAGTTTTTAGGTCGTGGTAGGCAGAACACGCCAGCTTTTGTCACTTGGCTACCGAGCGCTCAATAGAGTACTTTGTAAGTACGCTAGCCCTCTGTGGACGCCCGCCAAGATGCGAAAAGCTGAGTAGCTCCACTCAACCTTGCCCATTCCCAATATGACCAGCGAACGGCCTGCAACTGATAGCGATCGCCAGCAGATCCAGCAACTCACGCAGCAATGGGTAACGTTAGGAGTCCAACGGGAACCCATCAGGGTGAACACTTAGGCGTTGCGCCGACAGGACCATCGATTACCATTCGTTGATCAGACTTCCAACGTTAGCAGGATGGCAAAATCATTGAACGCTGGGGCCTTACAGACCTCTCCGATTTAATCAAAAAGTTGGGTTGGGGTGGCGAGGAAGCCGTTGCTGAAGCAGCTACCGGCTACAGGCTAAGTCCGATTGGAATGACTGAGTTAAGGGCATCTCGCAAAATACCCATCCTGCGCCCCCAAGCAGCGTTATCCTGTCGGTTGGAGGAGTTGAGTTGCCCCCATCCCAGATTAATCACAGTGCCCTTAATCACAAGATCTGAAATCCCAAAACAATTCAAACGAGGAGACATACGATGCTGACGGTTGCACAGTCACGCCCCAGTGAGCGGGCAGAGTTTATCCAAAAAACCTATTTTCACTTAGCAGGCGCGATCGCCGCCTTTATTGGGGTCACGGGTGTCCTTTTCCTGACCGGTATCGCTGAGTTAATGACTCGCTTTGTGGTGAGTAGTCGGTTTAGTTGGCTGCTGATCCTGGGAGCCTTCAGTTTACTGGGCTGGATGGCTAGAAGCTTGGCCGCGAAAGCAGATGAGGTAAATACCCAGTACATGGGTCTGGGCATTTATGTGGTGGCCCAAGCGTTGATCTTTTCCCCCCTGCTCTATATTGCGGCCTTCTTCTCCGATCCGAGTGTCATTCCTACGGCGGGGATTTTAACGGTGCTGATGTTTGCGGGCCTGACGGCGATCGCCTTCACGAGCAAAAGCGATTTCTCGTTTCTGCGCAGCATCCTGACGATCGGGGGGTTTGTGGCCCTGGGCTTAATTATTTGTAGCGTGATCTTTGGCTTTACCCTGGGGCTGCTGTTTTCCGTCGTGATGGTCGTCTTTGCGTCAGCCGCAATCCTCTACGACACCGGCAAGATCCTGCACCACTACTCAACCCGGCACTATGTGGCCGCTTCGCTGGAACTGTTTGCTTCGGTGGCGCTGTTATTCTGGTATATCTTGCAAATCGTGATGAGTGTGTCCCGCCGCTAGGGCTGATCGCGCATCATCTTGGCGCGGTGTCCCCTGTGCCTCTGGGGTGAATAGGGAACCACGGAGACCCAGAAAGCCCAGAGGCGCTCACCAAATATCAGGGGCAGCAAATCGAGGATGCACCCTGTCCCTATTGGGAGTCTTTTTGGCTGGTGAGTTGGATGCGTTCGCTGACTTCCCGCAACATTTGGGCGATCGCGGGATCTTTGTCCTTGAGTTGGCTGATCTTTTCGCAGCTATAGAGAACAGTTGTGTGATCCTTGCCGCCAAACTCCTCACCAATCTTGGGTAAGCTTAGGTCCGTATGCTGGCGCATGAGGTACATCCCCACCTGGCGAGCCAGACTGATTTCCCGGCGTCGGGAACTGCCCTTGATGTCATCAATGCTGATCTCGAAGCTGTGGGCCACCGCTGCGAGAACGGTTTCCGGTGACGCTTCCACCGTGCGATCGGGGGGATTCAGCACGGGCGCAATATTCGCAACCGTCATCGGTAGGCCGGAGATGGAGATATAGGCCACCACCCGGATCAGCGCTCCCTCCAATTCCCGGATGTTGGAGGTACAGGTCGAGGCAATGTATTCAATAATGTCGCGGGGTAGGCGGATTTTTTCGTACTCGGCTTTTTTCTGGAGAATGGCCATCCGGGTTTCGAGATCGGGCAGTTGGATATCGGCAATCAGGCCCATCGAAAAGCGGGAACAGAGGCGGGCCTGGAGGCGCGGGATTTGGTTGGGGGGACGATCGGAGGCCAGGACCACCTGTTTCCCGGCCTCGTGCAGGGTATTAAAGGTGTGGAAGAATTCCTCTTGGGTGTACTCCTTCCCCTCGATAAATTGGATATCATCCACGAGCAGGACATCCGCAGCCCGGTAATGCTCCCGGAAACTTTGCATACTGTCCTTCCGAATGGCGGCAATCAGGTCGTTGGTGAATTGCTCGGTGGAGACATAGAAAATCCGGGCATCGGCGTCAATCTCCAAACGATAGTGACCGATCGCCTGCATCAGGTGGGTTTTACCCAGCCCGACACCGCCGCACAGAAACAGGGGATTAAATTCCCGACCGGGGGACTCGGCCACAGCCAGGGCTGCCGCATGGGCCATGCGATTATTGGGACCCACGACAAATCGGGAAAAGACATATTTGGGGTTTAACTCGGTTGGGCGTCCGCTCCGCGTTGGGGCTGGGGCGGTACCGGACGGATTCGAGGTAGGGGTTGGCAGATCTACGGGTTCGATCGGAACGGCCCAGAGGGCGGCCACATCCTCCATCAGGGCGGCCACATCCTCCTGGACACTGGTAATCTGGAGTTCAACCGCATGGCCGAGGACCTCCTCAACTGCCGCTCCAATCGTCTTGAGGTAATACTTTTGCAACCAATTGCGAGCAAAGGGATTGGGCGTGCGGATCAGCAGGCAATTTTCCTCCAACCGCTCGGCACTGGAATTTTTGATCCAGGTTTCAAAGGTCGGTCGGCTCAGTTGTAACTGTAGCCGTTCTAACACCTGATTCCAGAGGGTATCGAGGGACGGGTCCACCACTATTCTCCACTGTGCCAGCCGCGAATCCAGCCGAACGATAAGATTAATAAGTAAACTACGACCTGCTCTCCCTAGCAACGGGGATAGTTACCCCCTAGGATACGTCGGGGGAGATGTCAACACGGTACAGCGCTCACCGAACCAGGGGTTCATATCATGGCAAGCCCAGGAGCGCCCGCCCCCTGCTAACCCTGCCACGATCGAACACCGGCTAACCCGGTTTGCGGGTGGACCCCGATCGTCAACCCAGAACAGCTTAGCTGGGGAGTCTACCTATCCTTAGCATTGCACAGTAGCATAGGGATGGGCAGGAGGGTGTTCAAAACAAGAACTTAGGCAAAACCTTGGGATTGTCCTTCGCTGCTCTCTGGGTTAACGGTTCACGCAATTGGCCGTTGATATTGGCTGCTGCATCCTGGCTGCCGACCTTAGCTCGCGGTATTGGCTTACGGTATTGGCTTACTACCTTAGCATTGCCCCATGAAATCAGACCGATCGTCTCCCTCTTTTTCCCGTTCACAATGGCTGATTTGTGTGTTGCTCCTGCTATTGGGCGCTGGATTGGCCTTTGTGGGCGATCGCGTGGCGTGGCGATCAGCGCGTATCCTCCAGCCCCCAGCCTCCCCCACAGATGCCCCAACGGATACCCCACTCTCCTCCAGCCCGATCGGGCGTTTGCCCCAACCCACGGATGCTGGCGATAACTTCATCGTCGCCGCCGCCGAACTCGTTAGCCCTGCCGTCGTGCGCATCAACGCCTCCCGCACCATCACCAACCAATTGCCGGAAGCGTTTAATGATCCCTTCTTCCGAGAATTTTTCCGATCGCGGGTGCCCCAGGAGCGCATCGAGCGGGGGACGGGGTCTGGCTTCATTATTCGGGCGGATGGCCTGATCCTCACCAATGCCCATGTGATCGATCAGGCAAACCTAGTCCAGGTGATGCTCAAGGATGGACGTAGCTTTGAGGGACGGGTATTGGGCACTGATCCGGTGACGGATGTGGCGGTAGTACGGATTGAGGCGACAGATTTACCAACCGTGACCCTGGGTGACTCGGATCGGCTGAAACCGGGCGAATGGGCGATCGCGATCGGCAATCCCCTCGGTCTGGATAGTACCGTCACAGCGGGGATTATTAGCGCCACGGGCCGCACCAGCCAGGAAATTGGGGTGACGGATAAGCGGGTCGGCTTCGTCCAGACGGATGCGGCGATCAACCCCGGCAATTCCGGGGGTCCCCTGGTCAATGCCCGGGGCGAGGTGATTGGTATTAATACCGCTATTATTGGGCGGGCACAGGGATTGGGGTTTGCGATTCCGATCAATACGGCGAAGCATATTGCCGATCAACTGATTGCAACGGGTAAGGTGGAGCATCCCTTCCTCGGTATCCAGATGGTGACGCTGACGCCGGAAACCCGCCAGGAAATCAACCAAGATCCCAATAGCGGGCTACGGGTGGAGCGCGATCGCGGGGTGTTGATTGTGCGGGTGCTGCCCAATACGCCAGCGGCCAGTGCTGACCTGCGCAGTGGCGATGTGATTACCCACATCCGTGACCAAGTTGTGGCCGATGCCCAGGCAGTGCAGAAGGGGGTGGAAGCGGCTGGGGTGGGCCAACCATTACCGATCACGATCGTCCGCGGTTCCCAAACCCTAACGATTACGGTGCGTCCAGCTCCCTTCCCCGCTTCGTTAACCCCCTAGTGGTCTGCCATACCTAACAGGGGGACTGGTCGGTTGGTGTCGAGTGTACGATGCCCAACACTCTCAACCACTGTGTTGGGTTGTCCTGTGTTTGACCCGACCGACACCATCAAGCTTGATAGCCCCCTAGTCGAATTATCTGACGACCAGTGAGGGCTAAAATACCCCGTGTCTTCAGCACGGGGGGAGTTACAATTCATGCTCTATAATCCATAAATTGATTGGCCGCAGGCACGCTGTCTGCCCCCCAGTTTCTGCAACCTTCAAACCCCTCAATCCCGTACCCAGTCTATGAACTCCCTTCCCGACCCGCACGCTTCGTACACATGGATAGTGGTTGGCGGGGGGATCGCGGGGGCCGCCCTGGGTTATGAACTCAGTCAGGTGGGGTTTTCGGTTTTGGTCGTCGATCATGCACGGCGTGCCTTGCCGGGAGAGCGGCCAACCTCTGCCAGTGCGACACGGTATAGCTACGGGGGGCTGGCGAACTGGGCAGGGACTTCGCCCCTCACCTGTGACCTGTGTGCAACGGGGATGGCCCGTCATCGGGGGCTGTCCCAGGAACTCGGAGCCGATACCCATTTCCGGGAGATCCCGCTGGTGATGCCGATCGCGCCGGATGCGGATGCCGCCGCCGTTGCTGCGACCTTTGCCGGGGTTGCCCAGTCGCCCCAGTGGCTCAGTCGGGCAGAAGCCTGTGATCTGGAGCCGCTGCTCAAGGCCCAGGCGATCGGGGGGGCCTTTGTGGTTACCCAGGGGCAGGTTGATCCCGATCGGCTGACGGATGCCTACTTGCAGGCGATGGGGCGGCAGGGCGGGAAGGTGGCGATCGCAACGGTTCAAGGGTTTGTCCAGGCGTCGGGACGGGTGGCGGGTGTGGCCACTTCGATTGGAACCTGGTATGGCGAGAATGTGGTGATTTGTGCGGGGGGATGGAGCCGGCCTTTATTGAAACAGCTAGGGGTGCAGGTACCGCTCTACTTTACCCATGCAGAGATCGTTGAGTTGCCACCCGCCGGGGTGCAACTGCGCACGATCGTGATGGCAGCTCCCCTAGCGCGGATATCCCTGGAAATGACGGCCAGTGCTGCCGAACGCGAGGTGGTCTGGGAGGAACCCGGTCAAGAGGTGGTACCGCCAGTCATGGATGTGGGAGCCGTCCAATTTCCGGATGGCACAATTCGGATAGGGCAACTGAGCCGCGCCCTGAGTGATCCAGAGGCCAGAATCGATGCGGCGGCCAGTGAAGCCACCATTCGCACAGCAGTCGGCCAGATTCTCCCCACGTTGCAAGCATTACCCGGAACCTGGCACCATTGCCTGGTGGCCTTTAGCCGCGATCGTCTGCCCTTGATTGGTCCGGTTCCCGGTGTTGAGGGTTTACACGTGTTTACCGGCTTCAGCACGCCCCTCGTGGTTTTGCCTACCCTGGCGCAGCGTTATGCCCGTCAGCTTGCGGGCACACCCGATCCCTGGTTACCCCAAATGACACCTGATCGCTGGGTTAGCGCTGATGTTGGCTCCCGTTGATGGGGGCTGGGCAGCGGCAATTATCCTTGCAGCAGGGGGGTGTGGGCGACATGGGGTTGATTAGCGGTAATCCTGGCGTTGGATATCGCGTAGGCGAGCTTCCGGGCGTTTGAAGCGATCGAGTTGGGCCTCAAAAAAGGCACGATTCGCCTGCAAGTGCTTAGGATTGGGGTCATCCAGATCATAGAGTAGGGCCGTGCGCAGGGCTTGGATTACGGCGGAGGTGACACAATACATCGATCGCTGGAAACTAATCCCCAACTGGACCAGCATGTCATCTTCACCCCGGCAATGCTTTTGGTAGTAGTCCACCAAATAGGGCGGCAAAAAGTGCAGCATATCCTGCATTAACAGCGTCGGGGGAATGCCAGCCGAACCAACGGGGAAGACATCGGCATAGAGAATACCATAGTGAAAATCCCGTTGATCATCCGGAACTTGTCTTGCCTGGGCATTATAGGACTTTGTGCCCCGGAAGGGCGAGGTCCGATAGAAAACCGCCTCGACGTAGGGCAAAGCCGCTTCATAGAGCCACATAAAGCCCTTGGATTTGGAGATAATCTCGTAGCATTCACCGCGAATATAAACGTGGTGGTAAATCGGACGACCCGCGATCGCAAAAATGCCGTTCACCAGGAAATTCATCGCTTCGGGAACGCTCGTAATTTTCCCCTCATCATAGAGATCTGACATTTCAAAAAACACGGGAGCCATGACTTCCCAGAACAGGCCCAGGTTGGAATAGTAGGACATCTGGCGGACCTGTTCAATGAACATGTCAGGGAAGAGTTTATATAATCCCAACATCAAGGGGTTGCCCTTAAAGTAAGCCTTAATGGCGCGATCGGCGTTGGCGATATATTCCTCCGTATCCAGGTAGGGATCAAACCGACCACCCATATCCCGGTGCCAGAGCATTGCCCGCATACACTCTTCGGCGAATTCCATATTGATGCGATCGTGCCAAAGGTGATGGATTAACTTGGGCCACTTTTTCTTGATTTCGCCCTTTTCCATAAACTCCAAGAGTTCTGGATGGGCTGTTGCCTGTCCTCGCCAGATTCGCAGATCCGCATCATCTCCGGCATAATGATTGTGCAGATCGAGATATTCCTGGGGCAGGAAATATTTAAAGAAGGGCAAAGGATCTAGGAATACCCGTTCTGCGATATAGAGCAAATCCCGCCAGTAAAAATCCATCGGCACCGCATAGGCTTTATATAGCCCAATGATTTGCATCAGGTTTTCGGGCGTGTCGGGGAGCATGGCCCCCCCCGCTTCGAGGCGATGGATAACCTCGGCAAATTCGTGGGTTGAGGGAGGTAGTTTGGTGGGTGTTGGTGTCGCGATCGTCATGGTTATTGAGTGAGTAGTGAGTGGTGAGTGGAATAGCCGTCTCGACTGTCAGGCTTACTGTGGGATAGCCGTCTCGACTGTCAGAGCGTAGTCAGAGCGTAGGTTGGGTCAAACCCAGTGCGACCCAACAGAACCCTTACCAACGTTGGGTTTCGTGGCCTCTACGCAACCTACGCAATGATTTACATGACCAGCCGTTTGTAGGTGTTCGTAGTTGGGGCTTTAGCCCCAAACGACTAAAGTCGTTACTACTAACCGTTTGTAGTTGGGGCTTTAGCCCCTACAGAGGCTTTAACTCGGAAGCTGAGCCGGAGGGGCAAGCGCGGGAGCAACGGGTGGCAATGGCTGGATGGCAAGCGGGTGTAGATCGGCCAGACGGCCAGGTCCCACAGTCGGTAGCGAAGCCACTAGGGCCACGGTGGTTTTCTCATTCCATTGCACTAACCAATTAGGTTGAATCCCTAAGAGAAAGATTAGCCACATGAGGATCAGGGCTGGGACCCGCTCGGACCATTCGACGTTGGGGAAATAGGCGATCGCGTTATCCAGACGACCAAAACAGGTGCGGTTAAGCAAAATCACGAAGTAAACTGCTGTTAAGCCCGTCCCCACGACACAGAACAGCGTTTGGACCGGGAAAACGGTATAACTGCCCTGGAAAACGAGAAACTCGGCAATAAATCCGACCAGACCGGGAATCCCCGCACTGGCCATGCCACCCAACACCAGCAGCGCGCTGACCAAGGGTAACCCCCGAATGGGATTCATCAGGCCGTTGAGAACATCCAACTCACGGGTGCCGACCTTCGCCTCAACCAATCCGACTAGGTGGAAGAGCAACGCCAAGATTAAACCGTGAGCCACCATTTGGGACACCGCCCCCGACAGGCTCAACCCGGTCATGGCGGCTCCGCCCAGCAGGACATAGCCCATGTGCCCGATCGAGCTATAGGCCACCATACGCTTAATATCCTTTTGAGCGATCGCGGCCATTGCTCCGTACAGCACACTCACCGCTGCCCAAGTCGCTAACCAGGGAGAAAGGGCACTCCAGGCTTCCGGGAACAGACCGAGGCCAAACCGGAAAATTCCATAGGTCCCCAGTTTCGCTAGGACACCCCCCAGGAGAATTGCGATCGGGGTGGAGGCGGAAACATAGGTATCGGGCAACCAGGTGTGCAGCGGTACCAGGGGAATTTTGATGCCAAACCCGACCAGCAAGACACCCAGCAGGACCACTTGTACACCCAATGGGAGGGTCTGCCCCATCAGCGATTCGTAGGCAAAGCTAGAGGCCCCCGTTAGCCAGATTAGCCCCAGGAATCCGGCCAAAATCAGGGCACCGGACGTGGCGGTATAGAGCAAAAACTTAGTCGCAGCATAACTGCGTTTGCTATCACCCCACACCGCCACCAGCAGATAGAAAGGAATCAGTTCAATTTCGTAGAACAGGAAGAACAGGAGCAAATTCTGGGCCAGAAAAGCCCCAGCAACGCCACCACTCACCAGGAGGATGAGGGCATAAAACAGGCGGGGGCGTTCCGTATTTTCCTGACTGCTGTAAATCGCAATCCAAGTTAACAGGCTGTTCAGGACCAGGAGAGGGAAGGACAGGCCATCGGTCCCAATTTGATAGTTCAGACCAATTTGCGGTAACCAGGGCAGGAATTCCTGGAATTGCAGTCCTGCTTGCCCTAGGTCAAATTGGGTCATTAACCACAGGTTCCAGAGCAGGATTGCCCCGGCGGCGCAGAGGGCCGCTAACCGCACGTTTCGGGTTGAAACCGATTGGGGGAGAAGGCCCACGATCGCGGCTCCGACGATCGGTGCCCAGATCAATACACTCAGCATGGTAGTCGCTTACTTGTGAGGGTTCGGAAGTCGGGAACGAGGAGAGAGAAGGGAGGAGAGAGGGAGACAATCGGCCAGGGGACTGAAGCTTCAACCCAGCAGGGTGCCGAAGAGGTGGGAGATCACGCCCCAACTCATGAAACTGGCGATCGCAGCGAGGCCAACAGTAATGGTCAACACGTAGAACCAGGTTTGACCGGAGTTGCTGTACTTCAGGGTTTCCCCACCAAACAAGGAGGCTAGCCCCACGAAGTTGACAATGCCATCGACAAAGTAGCGATCGAACCAATCGGTAACCCGCGAGAGGACATCCACGCCAAACACCACACTAGCGCGATAGAGCTTAGGCGTGTAGAAGTCATAGGCCAGTAGGTCTTGGACAAATTGCCAGGGAAGTTGCACGGGTTGGCGTTCCCCAGGTCGCAGATATAGCAAGGCTCCGACGGTTCCCCCCACCAGGCTAGAGGCAACCAGTAGGAAGGCGAGGCTACGGTTTAAGGTGAGCCAATCGGGCAACAGTCCCAGGTTCAGCAAGATCAGGGGGGCGTGGAGCACCAACCCCAGGGCGATCGTCATGGGCAGGGTGATGAGCCAAATATTTTCCGGCGATCGCACCGTCATCTGCTGCGGAGTTCCCGCAAAGATGAGGCAAAACTCCCGCATCAGGCTCAGACTGGTCAAGCCATTCACCAACAACAAGACCCCCACCAGCCAGGGATAGGTAGACCAAAGGCCATCCGCTAATTTCACCAAGGCCCAGAAACCACCCAGGGGAGGTAGTGCAATGAAACCCGCTGCGCCAACGAGGAAGCCGAGACCGGAAATGGGACGCCGCCGCCACAGGCCCCCCAGTTGGGTGAGATCTTGGGTGATGTTGTTGAGGACAATCGAGCCGGTACTCATCACCAACAATGCCATTGAGAGGGCGTGAATCAGCAAGAGAAAGAAAGCAGCCTCCACCTGCTGGGTGCCCACGGCAATGAACACAAGGCCCATGTAGGCGCTGACGGAATAGGAAAGGGCACGCTTGATGTCAATTTGGGCGATCGCGATCAGGCTCCCCCCCACAGCCGTCACTACCCCCACGGCGATCGTGGTTGCCAAGACCACGGGGGACAGGGCCAAGATCGGCGTCAGCTTAATCAGGACCCAGGCTCCGGTACCGACCACCACCGAATTCCGCAAAATCGTGCTGGGGTACGGCCCTTCCATCGCCTCATCAAGCCAGAGGTGCAGGGGAAATTGGGCACACTTACCCATTGGCCCCGCCAGCAGCGCCAAGCCAATCAGGGCCATCAGGGCGGGATTGACGTCAGCAGTTGCCGCCCAGGCGGCGAGATCGTCATAGTTCCAACTCCCGACCAAGGGATAAATCGCCAACACCCCCATCAGCAGGAACAGGTCACCAATCCGTTTGGTCAAAAAGGCATCCCGCGCCCCCGTCACCACCAGGGGTTGGTTGTACCAAACCCCAATCAATAAGTAGGTACCCAGGGTCAGGATTTCCAGGATGACGTAGCTGAAAAAGAGGGAATCACACAGGGCCAGACCACACATCCCCGCCTCAAACAGCCCCAGCAGGGAAAACAGCCGCGCCCAACCCCAATCCATCTCCAGGTAGCCCACGGCGTAGAGTTGGGCCAGGAAGTTCAGCCCCGTGATTACCAGAATGGTCGCGATCGTCAGGCTGGAAATTTCGATCGTCAGGCCAATCTCGAACCCCGCCACCTGCAACCAGGAAACGGAAAGGTCGATCGCGGGTTGCTGCCACAGGACACAGAGGGCCAACAGGGCATGGACCATAGCGGTAAAAGACATCACCAAGTTGACATAACCCGCCGGTCGGGGTCCCGTGCGCCGGATCACGGCAGGTGACCACAACAGGGACAGGGCCATGCCAATCAAGGGATAGAGGGGAATCCACCAAGCAGTTTGGGCAAATATAGGAGCAATCAACATGCAGTTCGGTCCTCAGCAACTTGAACACGCAGGGACAGTACGCTGGGTAGCTGCCAACCTGGCTCGAAGAATTTGCTTATATCTATGCAATCCAGCTCATGCATTTAGTAAAATCTAGTAAATACAAGTTAACATTGAACTGAGCCAAGAAATCAAATCAAATCCATTGATGTTTGCTAATCCTTATGATAGGGCTTGCTTATTGCTTGTATTGGCCTGATAAAGTTTGACCTATTGGTTACCCGGTATTGGTTACCCGGTCGGGTTGGACGCAGAAGGTGTCGCCAGTTGATGAATTTGCGCTGTTTAGGCTAAGTCAAGGGAGAACGATCGTTGATTCACGCTACCCTGCACCAGTTAAAGGTTTTTGAAGCGGCTGCCCGTCACGGTAGTTTCACCAAAGCGGCTGAGGAGTTGTCGATTACCCAGCCAACCGTTTCCAGCCAGGTGAAACAATTAAGCCAATCCGTGGGTCTGCCTCTGTTTGAGCAAATCGGTAAGCAGTTATATCTAACAGAGGCGGGGAAGGCATTGCTGACCACCTGCCAGTCGGTCTTTGAGGAACTGGATAACTTTGAGATGAAGGTGGCTGACTTCAAGGGCACCCGTCAGGGTCGCTTGCGGTTAGCGGTGGTCACCACGGCTAAGTATTTCATCCCCCGGATTCTAGGGGCCTTCTGTGAGCAATACCCCGGCATCGACATTTCCCTTCAGGTGACCAATCACGAGCAGATGGTCCAGCGGATGATCAACAATGAGGATGATCTCTATATCCTCAGCCAACCGCCCACTGACTTGGATTTAACCTCCCAGGCGTTTCTAGAAAACCCGCTGGTGGTGGTGGCCCGTGCAGATCATCCCCTTGCCCATGCGAAAGATATTCCCATCGCCTGTCTGAATGATGAGCCGTTTATCATGCGTGAGGTTGGCTCAGGCACTCGCGAGGCGGTTCAGGAATTATTCGATCGCCACGGTGTCACGGTCAAGGTTCGTCTAGAGTTGGGTAGCAATGAGGCGATTAAACACGCGATCGCAGGCGGGTTGGGGATGTCAGTACTCTCGAAGCATACCCTGATCACGGAAGCAGCCATGACCCACGAACTGACTATTCTGGATATCCAACACTTCCCGATCAAGCGGCGCTGGTATGTGTCCCATCTGGCGGGTAAGCAATTATCGGTCATTGCCCAAGCGTTTATGGAGTACCTGCTGGAGACGAGTGGACCCGTAGTTCGGATCGATCGCATCCCCGTGTATCAGTAGGCTAAATTGATGCCCCATTAAAGTCATCAGTCCCTATGAGTAGCGTGCCTATTGAACGCGGGATCACGGTCTAGGTATATCGAGAACTTAGCTGTCCCAGGGGGCAAGCGGAATGCCTAGCGCTCACGCCTGGTTGATCAAGACGGAAGTCAGCCAGGGAATGAGTAATCGCTTCTGGCAAAGCTTATACCAAGAGACATTGCGATTCCTCACCACGGGGGCTATCGATACGCTCAATATGGCCAATCTCGAGCAGGCGGCTGATTTACCCCTAGTTCCTGCGATCGGCGGTTGAAGTGATTGCGTTTACATTCCCTATTCATTCATATTGCGATAGGTCGCTACTGCCGAGGGCGATACCCGGTTCAGATAGCGGAAAATCCAATACTTAAACACCGTATCCAAAATGACCGGGAATGTGGCAATAAATAGGAAAATAAAGTCCTGACTCTCTGGCAAGCCAAAATGTCTCGCGATATTGGCTAACACCACTTCCCAACCGTGGGGCGAGTGGAAACCCACAAAAATATCGGTGAACAGGATAATAATAAATGCCTTGGCACTATCACTGAGGCCATAGACAATATCATCCATAAAGGATTTGAGAATCGTGACTTCACGCCGACTAAACACTAACACCATCGTGAATGAGATTAGAGCGATGAGATCGGAGAAAATATTCTTAATCGCATTTGATCCCCGTTGACGATATTCCTCTTCAATCTCCCGTGCCTTATCCTTGAGGAGTGGTACCATCTCTTCTTCGCTCAGTTTCTGTGACCCCGTGAGGAGGCTGCGAAACCGTAGCTCTTCTTCAAAACGTTGCAGTTCTAAGAGGGCCTCCTCTTCCATTTGGACATTTAAAAAGACCTCCTCCGACGGACTTCGGAGATGATCCACGATCGGCCCCACGAGAAATTTCTTCGAGACCTGTTGGGCCAAGAGAGGGATCAAAATAATCAGCAGAATAAACCGAAGTGAAACAATGGTTTTACTCTTGGAACTGCGAAAACTCCGAATTAACTGCTCTTCCGCATTGGGATCAAGTTCCTTGCGCACCCGATCGATCGTGCCCAAAATCGATCGCGGCAGGAAACTGGTCTTATCCGACATTGCCTCCGCACTTTCCGCCAATTCCAGTTCTTGGGGATAGGCAGAACTGGTGGCTTGGGGTGCTCCATTTCTGGCCGGATCAGCCGCATTCACTGGTTGCACAGGAACTAGGGATTGGGACTTGGCGGGACGATCGTACTTGAGAACCACACTGTCAATAAACTGCAACTTTTCCACGATCGCCGAGACTGCCTCATCCGGATCGAGGACCTCAACCCCATCCTGGGGCGCTGATCCTGTACCCCCATTCACCCCAATCAACTTCTTATCGGAAAAACTTAAGAACGATCGACTCGTTTTAAATTCTGCCAGCCGCAACTTGACAATATTGAGGTTGCGCTGCAACTCCGACTTGAAATAGGCATTGACCCGCTCACTGCGCTCTGGGGAGGTATAGTCGATTTTACCTCCACCAAAATGCTTTTCCTCCAGCGATCGAATCATCAGGGCTGCATCATACGCCTGATCCAGCGATCGCTCCGGTGTTTGAAATAACCATTGATTCAACATAGACCAGGGGCGTTTTAATGGCCCAGTAAAACTTTTTTTCATCGCTTGTGAACCCACAAGTCATGCCACTAACATTAAATAAAAATGAAACTTTTTACGGCGATCGTTCACTCAGAGAGAGACAGAAAAGGGTTAACCCCAACAGATATCTGTAAATTGTAGCGGTTTGAGTTTAACGGATGCGGTGCGCCCCGATCCGTGAGTTTGGCGACGAGTTGTAGGAGCCAATTGCTAGACTGACATCCAGGAGGTCCACCGGCCCCAGAAACCAGGGATGTCTCCAACGCCAGGGGCACCCTAAACGTTAGGGATACCTGTGCCATGACCCGCGCACCCCAGTCAGTCCCCGCTGCGGCGATCGCCCCCCCGCCCCCGGCCCTATTTCAAATGCGGCAGGTAAGCAAGGTGTACCCAATGGGTGAGGTGCAGGTGCGGGCGCTGCGATCGGTCAGCCTGGATCTCTACGAGGGGGAATTTGTGGTTTTCCTGGGGGCTTCTGGCAGCGGCAAATCCACGTTGCTCAATATCTTAGGGGGCTTGGATGTGCCCACCAGCGGCGAGGTCTGGTTCCGGACCTGGAATTTGACCCAGGCGGGTGAGGCCGGGTTAACCCAGTTCCGCCGCCGGTCGGTCGGTTTTGTGTTCCAGTTCTATAACCTGATCCCCAGCCTTACTGCCCGCGAGAATGTAGCCCTGGTCACCGAAATTGCGGAACACCCGATGCTGCCCCAGGAGGCCCTCGCCCTAGTGGGTCTTGCCGATCGCCGGGATCACTTTCCGGCCCAACTGTCGGGGGGGGAACAACAGCGGGTGGCGATCGCCCGGGCTATTGCCAAGCGGCCAGAGGTGCTGTTCTGCGATGAACCCACGGGGGCGCTGGATTTCCCAACGGGCAAGCGGGTCCTGGAAGTATTGGCCCAGGTCAACCAGGAATTTGGGACCACTGTGGCGGTGATTACCCACAACGCGGGGATTGCGGGTATGGCCGATCGCGTCATCACCCTGCGCAGTGGCGAGATCACCCAGATCCAAACAAACGCGACCAAACTGGCCCCGGCGGCCCTGGAGTGGTGATGGGACTCACCGCCCTCGATCGCAAACTCCTGCGGGAATTGGGGCAACAGTGGAGCCAACTGTTGGCGATCGCCCTGGTGGTGGCCTGTGGCATCGCAATCTTTGTCCTCTCCCGCAGCGCCTACCATTCCCTGCAACTGACCCAGACGGCCTACTATGAGCGCTACCGCTTCGCCCAGGTTTTTGCGGAACTGAAACGGGCACCGGAGAGTGTACAAGCGGCGATCGCGGCCATCCCTGGCGTGGCTCAGGTGCAAACCCGGATTGTGGCGGATGTCACCCTGGATGTTCCCGGCCTGGTGGAACCCGCAACCGGACGGCTGATCGCCATTCCCCCGCGCCCCCAGCCCATGCTCAACGATGTCTTTATCCGGGCGGGACGCTATCCCGATCCAGCGCGACGGGAGGAAGTCCTGGTGAGCGAAGCCTTTGCCCAGGCCAATCAATTACAACTGGGGGATACCCTGGGGGCGATCCTCAATGGCCGCTGGCAGTCCTTACGCATCGTGGGGATTGCCCTGTCTCCGGAGTATGTCTATGAAATTCCAGGAGCGGGTTCCCTCTATCCCGATAACCGGCGATTTGGCGTACTTTGGATGAGCCGGGAGGGCTTGGGCCATGCCTTTGATTTAGATGGCGCGTTTAACAGTGTGGCCTTGACGCTTTTGCCCGGAGCCAGTGAAGCGGCGGTGATTGATCGCCTCGATCGCCTGCTGACGCCCTATGGTGGGTTGGGGGCCTACGGTCGGGCGGATCAGGTATCGCACCGGATTCTCAGCGATGAGATCCAAAGCCTGGCGGTGTCGGCAACGATCGTGCCCTCCCTCTTTCTGGGGATTGCGGCCTTTTTGCTCCATGTGGTGCTGTCGCGGCTGGTGGCTACCCAACGGGATCAGATTGCCGTTCTCAAGGCGTTTGGCTATGGCAACGGCGCGATCGGGTGGCATTACCTCAAATTCGTGCTGGCGATCGTGGGCCTGGGTGCGGCCCTGGGGGTTAGCGCGGGGATGGGACTGGGCCAGGGGATGACGCGCCTCTATGCCGAGTTTTTCCACTTCCCACTCCTTCGGTATGAAGCCGGGACCGGGTTGATCGTAACGGCCTTGGTTGTCAGTGGCGGGGCTGCGATCGCGGGCGGCCTAGTCTCTGTCCAACAGGCGACGCGCTTACCCCCCGCCGAGGGGATGCGTCCGGAACCCCCCGCCACCTTTCGCCCAACCCTGGTGGAGCGCTGGGGCCTTCAGGACCGCTTTTCCCCTGCCGGACGGATGATTCTGCGTAACCTGGAACGGAAGCCGATTCAGGCATTGCTGTCGGTGGTGGGGATTGCGATCGCGGCTTCAATTCTGGTGGTGGGCTTTTATTTGCAAGCGGCGATCCAGGTGTTGATGGATGTGCAGTTCAACCAGGTGCAGCGGGAGGACGTGACGATCGTCTTTAACCAACCGCGATCGGCCCGGGTTCGCTACGAGATTCCCCACTTGCCCGGTGTGCTGCAATCCGAGGTCTTTCGCATCGTGCCAGTTCGCCTGCGGTTTGGCCATCGCCAGTACCGTCTTGCCCTGACCGGGATTCAACCCAATAGCCAATTTCGCCGATTGATCAATCGCGATCGCAACCGGATCGCCCTCCCCTCGCAGGGCATCATGCTCACCACAAAGCTGGCAGAGATCCTGGGGGTACGGCCCGGTCAATTCCTGACGGTGGAGGTACTGGAGGGCGATCGTCCGGTGCGGCAGGTGCCGGTGGCGGGGACGGTGGATGAACTGCTAGGGGTTGCCGCCTACTTGGATATCCGCGCCCTCAATACCCTGATGCGGGAAGGTCAAACCGTCTCTGGGGCCTACCTGCAAGTTGATCCCCGCTATGCCGAAACGCTGTACCAACGCCTGAAACAAATACCCGCGATCGCCGGGGTCTCCTTCCGCACGGCCATGCTGCGCAGCTTTGAGGAACTCAGCGGTCAGAATTTGCAGGTGTTTACCCTGGTGCTGATTCTGTTCGCCTGCATGATTACCTTTAGTGTGGTCTACAATTCCGGGCGCATTGCCCTCGCTGAACGGAGTCGGGAACTGGCCAGCCTGCGAATTATGGGCTTCACCCAGGGAGAAGTCAGCACAATTTTGCTGGGAGAACAGGCGATTTTAACGGTAGCGGCCCTCCCCCTGGGTATGCTCATTGGCATTGGTTTCTCGGCCCTAATGGCACGGGCCTATGATTCGGAACTGTATCGCCTCCCCCTAGTGTTTACGAAGGCAACCTATGGAGTAACGATCGCGGTGGTCCTCCTCGCGGCTCTCCTGTCCAGCACCCTAATTCGGTATCAACTCGATCGGCTGGACCTGATCGCCGTCCTAAAAACCCGCGAATGAACTTACCGTAATCGATCGGGGGCATCCCAGTTTTGCTGCCCTCGCCCTAAATCCCTCATAGCCCTAGTGGGAGACGCCCTGCTTCTTTGTCCACCGTGCATCTACATCTTTTGGCGACAACTTATGCGGTTGCTCGGACCACGGCGGCTTCCAGTTGCTCATTATTAAATTCAATCGTAGGTATAGAGGTTGACACTTGGAATCCAAAGCCGTTGATCCACATAAAACGTGCGATACTCTTTGCCTCTAAGACTGGACTTCAACAGGATGTATAGGTTGCCAGCAATATCATTATGATTGGGTGTCCCGCCTGTCATGGGGATAATTTCTCCATTGCAATATTCATTGCGGGTGTCTGAGTTCACCTCAAGCTCAAGGTATTCTTCTGCAACAATAACTTGGGACAACCCTGTGTGTAAGTTATCCGCTTGAACAATTAAGACAGGACGGGTTTTAGCAGACACTAGATCAGAGTTTGGGAAGAGGACGAGAGCAATATCACCTCGTTTGATTGGCTGCGTTGGCTGCGTCGTAGTCATCATAGATATCCATCTCAGGGCTATTCCAATCGTCAGCGAAGGGGGCTAGCCTTTCTCGTAGGATGGCAGCCTGTTCGCGATCGATCCCTTGAGCGGCTAAATCAACATAAGTTGGCTGCATGAAGGTGACAATTACTCGCGTCCCATCAGCTAAATCTTGTGGCCTTTCAATGAGTTCGATCTGACCATTACGGTATACACCCTCAACACTGGTTAGCATGGCTGACCTCCTAACAACTCAACAATATCAATCTCAGGTTTTCGTCGCAGAATCCCCCGAACAATTTGGTTGTTAAAGTTCTCGTCCGCTAGCAGGCGTAGCATTTTAACGCTGCCTTTGAGGGTCAAGCCTCGCCATTAGTCGATCGCGGATACCAATGGGGTTGAAACGACGCTCGTTCTCTTGACGAATTTGGGCAGCCCGTTCTTGTCGAATTTTTAGATAAGCATCCACTTCGGCTTTGTGTCGCAGGTAGTAGGCAATTACCGAGTACACATCAGCAAGGTGCAGTGATGGATATTGCTCGACGATCGCTTCGGCTGTCGCACCCTCCAGAAAGGCCGCAATGACCGTATCCAATGTGACGCGAGTGTTCCCGACCAGAACTACGCCATCTGCATTCGGTTTAAGAGGAGTCGGCTCAGTTACGATAGCGAGTGTCATCAGCCCCACCCAGTTCACTAATTTGATGGTAGCAGAGCGTGATGGGACGCAGGGACAGGGTTATCGGTGTTAGGTCACTTTCTGCTTTACGCAACCAGCCAGCGGCAGTAGTCATGCATCCTAATGGAGTCAGCCACGGCAAAGTGGGGATTCCAACCTATCATTACTATTCCTATGCAGCACTACTTGTATAAGAATTAGTCTTATGGCAAATTTTGCTGACGACGATAGGCATTCCGGCTCGCATCAAGCAAACTCCGTCCTTGCACCTCATAAATACTAAACTCATTGATATTGTCATGTCGTAAATGAAGTTGCCCTTCTCCAACATTACCTCGATGTTGCCATTTTGAATAATAGCGATTTTCTTCAATTTCTTTAGATGCAAGTACCCAATAGCGAATTCTGTCCCGCCACACAGCGACCCATACAAAAACGTCACAGCACCCTGGTTTGATCTGTTGAAAGTTCATATCAAATGGTCTATTGGAGTCGGAGGCTAAAGCCTTGACGTATAGCGGTGCCTGTGAATCAAAATCAACAGCCCTTGATGCCTTAACTTCAATTCTAATATTCCCATCCAAGTAAAAGTCATATTGACCAGAGTAGTTAGGATCTCTTTTCTTAGATGGCTTTTCTAACTCTGGAATAAGTTCTTTCAGGTGCCCTTGTGCCCAGGTCTCTCCAAAACTACGAGGAGCACTAATTTCAAAGATATAAAGATACATATTACGTTCAATGTACTCATCTCGCAATTCATAATATTTATCAAGACTAACCTTACCTCTACCAATCAAAGTCGAAATCATATACTCATATTCATTAAATGGATAAATCGAGATCAAATCTTCTATCCTCTCGTAGATAGTATCAGCATCTTCTAGCTCTGAAATCAGATCTTCAAGTTGTCTCTTTAATTTTTCCATTACCACAAATCCAGAATAGGTTGCTCGGTTTCTTCAACTCCATAAAGCTCATATTCAAATGGATTTCCATTCTGCCAACCAGTCTTTCCAAACTTTCGTAAACGCTCTAATCTCCGAATCATGATCTCGCAATAAATAGGATCTACATCGCAAACATAACATTGGCGTTTTAGCTGTTCTGCTGCGATTAGTGTAGTTCCCGAATGCCCAAAAAAGTCAATAATTATGTCCTTTTCTTTGGAACTTGAAATAATCAGTCTTTCAATTGCTTTGAGAGGTTTTTGTGCATAACACCCATTCACATTTTCCTCCATTCTATAGAAAACTTGTTGAATATCTACCCACACATTACCTGGTCGGATATTCTCAGATTTACTGCGCTCCATATTTTCAGTCTGTTTGCCATTGACCTCTTTATAGTAACCTCGCAAGATTTTAGGAATATCTGTGTATTGGACAGTAAACTCTGGATTTCCCTTGATATAGTATAAACATTCTTGTCTGACAGCCATCCAGTTCTTTTGGGTTCCATATCCTCTTTGATTACGCATGGTGATGAGAGAGCGTGAAGCAAACTCTTGAAAAGAACGCATCATTAACATGAAATCAGGTAATGGCTGGAAGCCTTGATTTTGGTCAGCCCCCAACCATATATAAAGAGATGAGTCTGCACATAAGGCATTAGATGTGTTGTATATCCATTTCTTGCACCATGTTATGAACTCATCGACTGACCGCGTTTCAAAAGCAACCAAATTATAAGGAGGATCATGAATAGCTAGTGTAGCAGTATCTCCATTCATTAAGTGGGCTATTTGGTCAGCATCAGTAGCATCTAAGCAGCCAATTCTGTGTCCGCGCATAGGATCTGTCCAAATATCACCTGGTAAAAGCCGACAAAATTTCAGCAATTTTGATCGAGCTTCCTCATCCTCATCAAGTCTAGGCAGTGTATAGTTTCTCATCTGTTTATCATTTCTTGATTCGGTAAATTTTATCTCAAAAAATCTGATATTCCTATTATGAAAAAGTTAGTAATAATTCCTAAAATAATAGATAAAATAACGACAGTCCATAACGTGTTTCTTCTAGCAACTAATCGGTTATAATAAGCTTCGTAATCTCCCCATAGAAAAATGTTGGCAGGATAACATTTTGAAATTATATAAATAAAACACACAAGAATAATTGCAATAGGTAACAAAACAAAAAAAGTTTTTACATTTATAAGACTAGACAAATCAAAACCTGAGTTATAATCTAATTGTTTTTCAAGTTCATTTTTTTTGACCTTAAATAGGAAATCTATCTTCTGCTCATAAGTATTTAAAGCATTTGCCTCTGCCAGCAACGATTGTATTGTATCATTGGATAAAGAATGAAAACCTTTAGATAATAGAAATAAAAGAGGTATCAGCCCAATGAAAGAAACAGGTAAAAACCATAACTCCAAGATTCTGCTCTGAATAATACGATACATCCAATCATCTAAGATGACTCTTTGTATTTGTTCTTCTAATATTGCAAAAACTTGGAGTGTAATTTTGGGTTCAAGGCTTTTAACCTCTAGTGAAAGATTTCTTCTATCAAATGAAATTCTTTTAATTCCAAAAACGACACAACATTCAAGACTAGTATGGTTATTCAAGTTTTTACCTGAAGCTTTTATTGTGAGATTTTTAATGGGATTTCGGATTGTGTTATCAAGTTCAAAAAGGTCTTCGATATTATGCAAATTTAGTTCATTTCCTTGGGATAATTCTATAGAGTATATAGGTTTAAATTCCAACTGAAGGTCATCAAATCTATCTTCCATAATATTGATAATTCTAGATAATTTAGCTTTGTCAAGAAGAAATGCAGCTTTATATTCTTTTTGAATGTTTGGTCTTAGACTTTCGATTTTCATGTTTCTCATTGATGTGCAAATAATGGGTTAAATTACAAGATTTCTTCATTTTAGCCTAATTGTTTTAAACAGCCAACTCTATATGCGACTTTTCCAGTATATTTAAGGAGCCACTGGCCGATCGCCCTTCAAAGCCGTTTCAACGGCCCGTTGTTGATCGCGGCGGGTAATCCAGCGGTGGTAGGTTTGGGTGTGAATACGCACCGAATGGCCCATCATCCGTGCGGCAACACTATCGGGAATGCCAAAATGAATCGTGCGGATCGCCCAGGCATGGCGCAGACTGTAGGGCGAGAAGGGAATCCCATAGCGGCGAAATTGGGCACTCACCCGCTGACCAATGCGGCGCAGCGTCGTTTGGCTTAAATCCGTTGAGATAGCAGGTAGTTGAATTTGACGTAACTGGAACTGTTCGACCCATTCGGGATAAAACGGCCAGACCTCATGGTGCCCGGTTTTCGTCGTATCCAAGACTTGAATGATAGCCGCAGCATCCCCTTTACTGAGGGCCGTATAGTCGGAGAAAAACACCTCATGGTTACGCAACCCATAGGTGGCCATCACCCCATAGACAAATCGCCAGGTAGGATTGGGAATTTGGGCAAACGTGCTAACAATTTGCTCGTCCGTGGGTAGATCCCGAAATTGGGTCTTCTGGGGACCATAACTGCCCCACAGATCCTTCAAATCAAACGGTAATTCCACCTGCAAAAAACTGGCAAAGGCCGCCATTGTCGTACAACACATTTGGCGACTGCGGGAATGGGCACGGGTAGACATCACCGTGAGATGAATCCACTCCGGTAAACTCAGATTCGGTTTGCTGGCCGCGATCGCCACTAACTTGCGCAGATAGGGGGCATAGGCCGCTTCCCACGTCGTTTGGGCCGCTGCCGGGTGGCTATCCCGCTGGCTCTGAAAGGCCACCTCAAAGGCATCCACCTGCTCCGGTAGGGTCGCCTGATAGAGACAAAACCCACCGGTAACCATGTATTGCTGCCAGTCAAAGGTATTTTGAATCAATTGCGCCGCCACCACCTTCGCTGTTTGTTCAATCTGCTTGAGGCCACTGGCTGTAGCGGGTAGCCCCAAGCTGAGGCGTTGTTGGTGCGGACGTTGACGAGAACTGCCGGGACGGGGGGGCAACGTACCCCGCAGGTTGAGCTTTTGGCCCCGACGTTCAATCTGAAATCCCAGGCAAGCTGCTTTGAGCCGCTGATTCACCTGGGCAATGCGATCGTCCAACGGGTGAGTATCCGCAGACAGCGCGTTAGACATTTTCTCCCGGTTCAATAATGCGCTGGAACAGGTAACCCGTGCCCCGTGCCGTCAGGATCAGTTCTGGGTTACTGGGGTCTTCTTCCAACTTGGCCCGCAGGCGAGAAATATGCACATCTACCACCCGTGTATCCACATGGCGTTCTGGCGTATAGCCCCATACCTCCTGGAGGATTTCCGATCGCGAAAAGGCTTCCCCAGAACGACTCACCAGCAATTCCAACAGACTGAACTCCATCCCCGTTAGCCGAATGCGCTCGTCCCCCTTATAGACCTGACGCTTATTGGTATCGATGCGCAAATTACCGACATGGATCACGCCGGAACTGGGAATGCCCGACGTGCCGGTTTTTTCCACCCGCCGCAGCACCGAACGAATCCGAGCCTCTAGCTCCTTAGGTGAAAAGGGCTTGACCACATAATCATCGGCCCCTAGCTCCAACCCCGTAATGCGATCGGCCACATCCCCCAGGGCCGTCAACATAATGATCGGTACATCGGATTCCTTGCGCAATTCCTGGCAGACCCCATAGCCATCCAGCTTCGGCATCATCACATCCAGCACGACCAGATCCGGACCCGCGTTGCGAAAGGTATCCAGAGCCTCTTCGCCATCGGCGGCGGTGATGACATCATAGCCAATCATCGAGAGGCGCGTTTCCAAAATGCGACGAATACTGGCCTCATCATCGACAACGAGAATTTTCTCCTTATGGCTTTCCAATTTCCCTAGACTCCTTTCTTCCTAAGCAAAATCGATGTCTTCCCGTGTGGTTGGCGCTGATCCCGGTGGGGATCGTCTTTATTCAACCGGGCCGTGCCCAACCCAGTATCCTATTGTAAAGGTAGATTATGGCTGAAAATCCCATGACTTGGACTTTTCAAGCTTTTCTAAAGATTTATTGCTTTTGGCAAAATATCCACAGAATCGTCTCCGTCGAATGCCCTCCCTTAGCGCAGGCTTGGCAACATGGCTAAACCCCGAATCCAGTACGTTTGCATTAAATGCGGTGCCGAATTCCGGCAGCACTTTGGTCGTTGCCCAGATTGCCAAGAGTGGAATTCTCTTCAGGAACAGGTTATTGATAGCGCTTCGCCGTCAGGGTCGGCCCTCGCTTTAGTCTCCAGCCAACCTAAAAGACGCACGGCCCAGGCTCAGGCGATCGCGGCGGTTCCCCTCGATCAGATCAGCGAATATCCCCAGAGTCGCGTCTCATCTGGGTACACGGAACTCGATCGCGTCCTGGGGGGTGGCATCGTCCCTGGTTCGTTGATCCTCCTGGGGGGTGATCCGGGGATTGGCAAATCAACGCTGTTGCTCCAGGTGGCGGGCACCCTGGCGCGACAATTTCCGATCCTGTATGTCTGTGCGGAGGAATCCGGTCAACAGGTCAAACTCCGCTGGCAACGCCTCGCCCTCAGCCATCCCACAACGGCGATCGCCCAATCCGCCGACATTGGTAGGGACGGGTCGCCCTTAACGCTCGACACAACGCCTCCCATCCCCTTGGACCCGCCCACGACACCCCGTAATCGCCGACCAAAATCCCGATCGACCCCCGCCCCCGATCTTCCCGCCCAACTCTATGTCTTGCCCGAAATCAGCCTCGAAACGATCCTGGTAGAACTCGAATCCCTAAAGCCGAAAGTGGCGATTATTGACAGTATCCAGGCCCTCTATTTTGCGGCTCTCAATTCGGCCCCCGGTTCCGTCGCCCAAGTGCGGGAATGTACGTCAGCCTTAATGCAACTGGCCAAACGCGATCATATTGCCCTGTTTATCGTCGGTCACGTCACCAAGGAAGGGGCGATCGCGGGTCCCAAGGTTTTGGAGCATCTGGTAGATACGGTGCTGTATTTCGAGGGCGATCGCTTTGCCAGCCATCGCTTGCTGCGATCGGTGAAAAATCGGTTTGGCGCCACCCAGGAGTTGGGGGTTTTTGAAATGGTCGATCGCGGCCTCGAAGAAGTAGCCAACCCGTCGGAACTCTTTCTCGGCAGCCGCGAAGAACTCACCTCTGGCACCGCCACGATCGTCGCCTGCGAAGGTACCCGGCCTCTGGTCGTCGAACTCCAAGCCTTAGTCAGTCCCACCAGCTACAGTTCCCCCCGGCGATCGACAACGGGGATTGAATTTAATCGCCTGTCGCAAATTCTGGCGGTGTTGGAAAAACGGGTGGGGATTCCCCTGTCGAAGCTGGATGCTTACGTGGCTGCGTCCGGGGGGCTGAATGTGGCGGAACCGGCAGCGGATTTAGGGGTTGCGATCGCCGTGGCGGCCAGTTTCCGCGATCGCATTGTGAACCCGGATACGGTGATCATTGGCGAGGTGGGCCTCGGCGGACAGGTTCGTCCTGTTTCCCAATTGGAAATGCGTCTCAAGGAAGCTGCAAAATTAGGCTTTAAGCGGGCGATCGTGCCCAAGGGGCAAATCCCCACGGGTCTAGCAATGGAGATTATGCCCGTGAGTCGGGTACTGGATGCGATCGCCACCGCCTTTATGCCGCAACGTTCGTAGTGGCGACTTTAGCCGGCAGGGGCTAAAGCCCCAACTACAAACCGCAATGTTCGTAGTGGCGACTTTAGTCGGCAGGGGCTAAAGCCCCAACTACAAACCGCCACGTTCAAGCCGCCACGTTCGGACTGTCTTCCCCCCATGCTCCGGGACTGCCTACCCACGACATCGCCTGCCCCCACGATCGCAATTAATAATTTTCGTAACAGACAATACAATTCTAGTGCTAGAATTATGATGTTCAGTGCCGTGGCTGCATGGCCCTATTAGATAAGTATTTTGTCCTATGGCTCACGCTTTTTACGCATCAACCACACCTAATATCGAAATCACGCAAAAACATCTGGATAACATTGCGGCATCCCTGGCCCACCGATTAGAGGTGGCCCGTGCTAACCAGAATTTTGGTTTAGTGGCCCAGTTGGAACAAGAGCGGCAGGAACTACAGCGCCAATACCGGCTACCGACGCTGGTGCGTACCCCCCATCCCTCCCTGTTAGCGATCGGGCAACGCCTTTGGTCGGATCTGAAAACTGCGATCGTCCAGAGTACCCAATTGTCCGTCGATCGTTGGGTGACCGATGCAGGTGAAGTGTGGTGGCAAGCCCACGATCCCCAAACGGGCAAGGCGCTCTACACAGACTCGGAAGCGGAAGTTGTGCAGTGGATCGAAGATAATGGCCTGGGACGTTAACACGGATAGGTTAGCGTAGCATCAAAGGCTAATTATGCTGACAACACAGTCCGAACAAGTAGAGTCCGAGACGAGAGTCCGAAACAGTCCGAAAGCAATCAATTCCAATAGAAAAGGTGGGGCGCTGAGCACTCCACCTTTTTCACTTGATGAGGCTAATTGATCAGCCCCACACATGCTTAGAAATTCATCTCAGCCGCTTGGACCTTCTCAATTTGCTTCTTCTTCAACACTAGGAAGATCTGGGTGAGAATGATACCGGCGATGAAGACCATTAACCCCTGAATCCGCGCCGCACTCTGAAGCACGATTTCCGTATCATGCTGACCGAAGCCTCCCACATTCGGGTTATTCGTCAAGGCTTCACCCGCTGTGACCGTTTGGCCCACGGAAACAATCAATTCGGGACCGGCTGGAATCGCTTCCACCACTGCATCCCCGGCATCGGGCTGGATCGTCACCTGGTAGCCGCCGCCATCCAGCGGTTGCACTTCCGTCACTGTCCCGGCTGCCGTCGCTGTAAAGACGTTGTTGTTGGTCTTTTCGCCAGTAGGATACAACTGACCACGGCCCCGGTTACCGCCTACGTGGATCGAGTACTTGCCAAAGTGAATGGACTTGTCCGTGCTGGGATCGGGCGAGAGGACTGGGAACACAATCTCTTGGTACTCATCCCCAGGAATTGGCCCTACCAGAACAATATTGTCTTGCTCTTCGCTGTAGGGCTGGAAGTAGAGGTTGCCCACTTCCTCCTGAAGCTCCTCCGGAATGCGATCGGGTGGGGCAATCTTGAACCCTTCCGGTAGCATCAATACCGCCCCAACATTTAGAGGTCCTGTACTGCCGTCGCCGTAGACCTGACGGGCGTCCTTGTCATAGGGGACCTTGACCACCGCCTTAAACACCGTATCCGGCAGGACGGAGTGGGGGACCTCAATCTCGGTGGGCTTGCTGGCGAGGTGGCAGTTGGCGCAGACGATCCGCCCAGTGGCTTCACGGGGACTGCTATATCCCTGCTGGGCATAGAAGGGATAGGCAGCAGCCGTTTGGGGCTGGAACACATCCGCTAGGGTCCAAAGGGATAGGGTTGCGATCGCGATCAACAGCCCCCGCAACCAGACCTTGCGGTAACCTTGGACAGTCATCAATAAGAAATTAGGGTTCCTCATTAGCTTTGCAAACGCTTGTCGTGAAGAGTGTTATGAAGAAATCTGAAGAGAATGCTGTATCTGCCGAGTGCATCAGTCCTGTAGCCGTGGGACTAGCTCCACCAGGGCTGTTCACCCGTGCGGAAGTCGGTTTCCTTCCAAGGCGTGATCGCAATCCGATCGTCCACGACCTCGGTGTGGACTAGGGCTAAGGAGAGTGGCGCTGGCCCCCGGACGACCTTGCCTTCGCTGTTGTACTGGGAACCGTGACACGGGCAGATAAACTTGTTCTGGCTAGCATTCCAGGGCACAACACAACCCAGGTGGGTACAAATCGCGTTCAAACCATAGGAGGCTAGTGACTTGTCTTCAGTAATCACCATATAGGTCGGATCGCCCTTGAGACCCTGCACCAGGGTGCGATCGCCCGCTTTGTGGGCAGCGACAAATTGACTAACGATGACATCATTACCCACTTCATCCTTGGCAATCACCCCACCCCCCGTGCCACCAGCGGCAGGGGGGATGAAGAATTTAACCACGGGATACAGGGCACCCAATGCGACCCCGGTAGCGGTCCCAAAGGTCAGAAGATTCATGAATTGGCGACGCCCCATATTGGGCACATCTGGCGTTCCAGCAAGTTGAGTCATGAGCAAGCTCTCGGAAACTAGACGGGTGTATTTGGTATGGATCAGGGCAGGACTCCGCAAAAGATTGCGTTGCACCGCTTTTGAGACAGAACTTTACAGTTTTCTCATCGTATTATCACATCTAGGGGAAACCCTAAACTTGCGTCCCCCCAATGATTGTGTAACAAAATGTAAACACACTGCTTGGGGTATGGTCGGGTGTCTGGGCAACGGTACGGGGGGCGAGAGG
>NZ_JBRCAD010000115.1:0-60898 GCF_053493415.1 Trichothermofontia sp.
GCTGCGTGCAGCGCGGCGGCCAGTTGCGGGGCATGGGCCTGAAGTTGAGCCAGTTCAACCACGATCGCGGCGATCGTCGCCTGGGCTAGCCATTGGCGGGCGGTTGGCCAATCTTCCGTTTGTCGGATCGACCAACCTGCCTGCTGTAAATCCTCTGACAGTGACTCTGGGAAACTAGCAGATCCCGCCAGAACTAAGAGTGTGTCAGGTTGAAGCGTTGGCATGGGGAGAATACCCTGAAGGCAGCGGTTATCGCGAAGGGGTTACCAAGACGGCAAACACGGGCGGGGGTTTAGGGCGTGAGGGTTAGGGGCTGCGGTTGCGGCTCTCGCTTGGGGAACTGGGCCAGCGCAGCGCGAATCCGCTGTAGGAGAACCGAGACGGAACAGGGCAGAATCACATAGTCGAATACCCCCATCGCTAGGTAGGTTTCGGCTTGCTCAGAATCGGTTAACAGGAGGAGGAGGCGGCTCTGCTGGAGAATCGTTTGCCGTTGTAAGGGTTTGAGGAACGCCACCAAAGCTTGGTGCTGTTCGCGTCGCGTCTCCCCAGGAGAATCTTCGCCTGGAAAGACCGTTGGCGCAAGCACAATCGTTTTGGCCCGGAACGGGGACTCGGCAAGCTGGGTGATGGCAGCGGCAGCCGTTGCCAGCCATTGGGTGTGGTAACCCCGCTTTTCGAGGGCCTGGAGTAGGGTCGTGGCGAAGGGGGTCGCTGGATGGATCAGGGCCACATCGGTGTTAAAGGGAACCTCCGGTTGGGGGGGCTGCCAACCCACCGTTAAGACCCGATTGCCCCCGACGGTTATGGCTTGAGCCATTGCAGCTCCAGCCTGTTGGCACAGGGTGGACCAATCCTGGCTGTCTTGGGGATATTGGGCAACGCCAGCGCTGATCGTGACGGGAATAGGCTGTTCGGCTGTAGGCCGATCGGACAGGGTGTGCCGACAGCGCGGCCCAGACAGGTGGGGGATATCTGTCGACTCTAGGGTGAATTCCTCGATCACCTCCGCAATCCGCTCTACCCCATCCATCTGGCGGGCACCATATAGCCCCACCAACAGCTCCCAGGGACCCCACCGGGCAATCACATCCTCGTGCCGTAGCCGCTTAGCCAGTTGTAGGGCCAGGAGTCGGAGGGTTTGGTTGGTTTCGGCTAGGGGGGCCGGGGATTGGGCCACCGGAGATGGGGTCAGGGTAAGGCGGGCGATCGTGAAGGGTTGCCCATAGCGTTTGGCAAGGCTGAGTAGCCGATCGAGGAGAATGATCGCCTGCTGACGATTGTCCACCCGTGTCAAGGGATCAAGCCACGCCTGTTGGCGTAAACGCTGGCTACGGGCCACGTGGTGCAGAATGTGGCCCGTGAGAAGGGAGGCGGGTATGGCCCGTTGCACATAATCATCGGCACCGGCCAGGCAGTGCTGCTGGAGCGCCGCTGTTGGGGGCTGTGTCCCCAGCAAGAGAATGGGCAGGAAATTCCAAAAGGGATCATTCCGGACCACTTGGCCTAGCTCTACCCCGCTCATGGGCTGCAGGTCCACACTCAACAACAGCAGGTGGGGGGCGGTTGCCTCCAGGACTTCCCAGAATTGGCTGGAATCAGCTAGGGGGATGACGTCGATCCCGGCTGCGGCGAGGGCTGACGGCAGGGTTTGCAGAAAGGCCCTGTCATGATCGACGACGAGGACCTTGATCGGACCGGCTTCCGTTTGCCGCAAAGCCTGGGCCACGGCGGCCATGACCAAATTCGCCGCGATCGGCTTCTGTAAAAAGGCCACTGCCCCCCGGCGAGCAACCTCAATCCGAGCGGCAAGACTGGCCACACCACTGGCCACCAGAATGGGTAGGGCGGGCTGGCGATCGTGCAACTCCGAGAGAAACCCCAGGGCATCCGTATCCCCTTGGTCAAAGGACAGGTCTAATAACACGGCCTGGGGGTTGATATGGGTTAAGAGGGTACGGGCCGTGGTTAAATCCAGGGCAATTTCAGTGTGAATCCCCCAACCGATCGCCTCGATCGCCAGCCGTTCGACCAGGGTGGGATCATCGTCTACGATCAACAGGCAGGGCGGGTGTCCCTGGGGGAAGGCGAGGGTAGGTTTTACCCCCGTTTCCGCTTGGCGATAGACAGCGGTGGACTCCAGCTCTGGGGTGAGCAGAGTATGTTCGAGAAACTGCCGTAGGCGTCTGGCCTGCTGGGTTAGACCGGGCACCGCTGTTGAGAGCGCGTCTTGTTCGGTGTTCGGGCTGACCCGGCTCAAGTGGTTTTCGAGTTGGCGGGCCAGGGTGGAACCTTCCGTAAACCCAAAGGTGCCAAGGGAACCCACCAGCTTGTGGGCAGCCTGCTGGGCCTGCTGGTGCAGTTCAGCTTCGATTTGGCCCAGTTGTAGGGCGGTAATTGCCTGTTCAATCAAGCCCAGTCGCTCCAGGTTAATCAGCTTCGTCCGCTGCCAGATTTTGGCGACGGCAGCCCGGGTTTGGGCCGCAGCGGTGGAGGGGCTGTGCTCTGCCCCCCGATGATTGGGTGGGTCAGCCAGGGCTGGGGCTGGGGTGACCGGTTCATTGGACTGGCCGGCCAGCTTCGCCGGTCCATAGGTAGCGTTGAGGCGATAGCCACGGCCATAGACGGTTTCGATCAAATCGGCACTGGCCCCCGCTGCTTTCAGTTTATGGCGCAAGCCCTTGACATGGGCCTTAACCGTATCCTCGCCAGGGGGTTCATCAAAGGACCACAGGTGATCCAAAATCGCACTGCGGCTAAATAGGCGCTGGGGATTACGCAGCAAGAGTTCGAGCAGGGCATACTCCTTGGGAGATAATTGCAAGGGACGATCGCAATAGGTTACACTGCCCGCTTTGGGATCGAGACACAGGCCGGCCCACGTGATCGCCGGTTGGGCCGTATTGCCGCCCCGGCGCAGGAGGGCACGCACCCGTGCCGCCAGTTCGTCCAGATCAAAGGGCTTGACCAGATAATCATCCGCCCCCGCATCCAACCCCATGACCTTGTCGGTACTGGTATCCCGTGCCGTCATCATCAGGATGGGTACCTGGTTTTGGCGCTGACGTAGTTGGCGACACAGGGAAATGCCATCGAGTTTAGGTAGCATGACATCTAGTAACAGGAGGTCGTAGGCCACCAGGGTTGCCAGTTCCCAACCGGCCTGCCCATCGGTGGCAATGTCGATCAGGTGTTGCTGGGGGGCCAGTACGGCGGCGATCGCTTGGGTCAGCGTTTCGTCATCATCGATTAATAGGATGCGCATACCAATGACTCGCTTGGCTCAACTGTGCAGTGCTCGCCACAATGCGTCCCTAAGGAATGGTGCTATGGCGAGTCTCTTCAGTTTCTCTCAGCATCAAGACTACATCCGGAGCTTTGCCAATGGCGAGTGCATAGATCACAGACTAAATACCTATTCATCCCCGTCGTTACCAGACCTTCGTCACTCCCCCCCGCCACGATCGCACCCACGGGTCCGAGTGTCCTGCAAGCTGGCGGCTCTCTGGGCCGGGGAGGGGGGCAACGGAAGTTCTTCCTTACGACAGAGGCAAGTTAGTCTGAGTTTATGATATGACTCAGAAGGGGGACCTAGGATGACACTTGGCGCTCCCCACCATTACCGAATGACCGATCGGTGGCGTTCACCTGCCTGAACGGGGTCACACCTAGGGTAGTCGGTAAAACGACGAGAAAGCCTGACAATCTGCAAACGGGTGTACGACCATGCCAGCCCCAGTCAGTTCCCTGCAACCACTCCAGACCGTGGTGGAAAGTATTTTCACCAGCCGCCGTATTAGCCGCCAAGATCAAGAAATGTTGATGTCGGTCTTGCTTGCGAAAGAAGATCTTAGTATGGAAGAAAGAGCGTTAATCGATGAAATTTTTAAGGGTTTACGCCGAGGAACACTGCGAGTGGGCTGAATGATAGTTTGCGGTTGAACATACTGGTTGACCATGTGCAAGGTGCTGCTGTGCCCCGTGCGTAAGACTGGCTATACACGCTGATATCTAAGAATAGAGAGGCGTCACCGATTTTGGGAGGTGTGCAATGTCTACCCTACTTGACCTACTCGCCTGGTTGCTCCCCCAGCGACAGGCTGAGGCCCAAAGTACGCCAGGGCTGCTGGCAGAGCCGCAGAATGTGTTTGCTAATTATCGACATGGGCGGGCGATCGTCGAAAGCTTGATTTTGCCAGGGCAAAGTGGCCGGGTTTGGTTTAAGGCATCCTGGTGGCCAGCCCGCTGCCCGTTAGGGATAGCGTTATATCAGGGACAGGCCGTCCGGGTCATTGATATCGATCGCATCACGTTAATTGTGGAACCTATCCCTGAGGCTATGCCAGAATCACTGACTGTCTCACCTGACGCGAGGCCGACCTTCACCCTGACATCACCAGCGGCCCCTGTCCGAGAACCTGACCTGGGAGCTAGGGTAAAACCCGGAAGTGCTCCCGTTAGTCCACCCGCTTACCCGGCTGAATATCCCCGCCAATCGGTCCGCTAAGGAAGACAGAGCCAACGGGGGCATAACGTGAGTATCGGTAAGGTGTCTTGCGGTTGCGATCGACCTAGGGTGTTGCGCTGCGATCGGGACGGGATCTCGGGTTGAGGGTGTGGGCTGCGACTGCCCCCGACGATCGCCATCGGCCAAGCGTATTGGTCTGGGGTTCTCCTCTCTCTAGACAATGGTTGGCTCACTTCATTTTGCTCCTCAGCTTTTGACCGCTCAATTTCCCTAGGGACGGTCTACAGAACCATTAATCTGGGGTGCTATTTATGTTTTTTAATGTTGCCTGTCTCCTCCTAAAAAGCTTATGCGTGGCGATTTTCCTGGCATTAGTTGCCCTGCTCCTGGGTGTTGTGTTTAATGCCACCAATTTTGTCGAAGCTTGGTTTGGCTGGGTAGCTGGCCTTTTGGGACGTTGGACAATTTTGACCCTTTGCTCGTTTGCGATTGCCATTTTGATCGAATCTTGGCGTTAACGCGCTAGAGTGGGGGCAATGGTCGCTTGTATTCAACCACTGCCGGACGATGTTGTGTCGCTGATGGCGGCGGGGGAGGTGATTGACTCGCTGGCGGCGGCGGTGCGCGAGTTGCTGGAAAATGCGATCGATGCGGGCGCAACGCGAATCACGATCGCCCTCTGGCCTGAACAAAGACGGCTGCAAGTCACGGACAATGGCGCGGGGATGACCTTGACGGATTTGCAACAGGCGGCACTTCCCCATCGCACCAGTAAAATTCGCAGTGGAGCCGATCTCTGGCAAATTACCAGTTTGGGCTTTCGGGGGGAAGCGCTGCACAGTCTGGCTCAATTGGCGGATCTGCGGCTATGTAGCCGTCCCCAGGGGGGGCCAGAACTGAGTACGGGCTGGGGGGTCACCTACGATGCCCAGGGCCATCCGCAACAGGTTGAAGTGATCGCGATCGCGCCTGGGACGATTGTCCAGGTGGATAACCTTTTCGGTCGCTGGCCCAGTCGTTGCCAAAGTTTACCGACGATCGCCCAACAACTACGGGCGGTACAACTCACCATCCAGCACCTTGCTCTCTGTCATCCCCACATCACCTGGCAAGTATCCCAGTATGATCGCCCTTGGTTTAGTCTCTATCCAGGACCCTCAGCACGGGTGATTTTGCCCCAACTGCTGCGAGGGGTGTCTGAGGGTGATTTGCGGGAACTAACGCGGGCGATCCCGTTACCGGATATATCCGAGACTCCCCAGCACGCGGCTTCGCCTGGTGCCTCCCTTAGTCTGGTGCTGGGGTTACCGGATCGTTGCCATCGCCGTCGTCCCGATTGGGTGAAGGTTGCGGTGAATGGGCGTCCCATCCAGTCGCCAGAGTTGGCGCAGACCTTACTCGAGGCGTTTGGGCGTACGCTCCCTCGCGATCGCTATCCGGTGTGTTTTCTGCACCTTTATATCCCGCCCGCCGCCGTCGATTGGCACCGCCATCCCGCTAAAGCCGAGATCTACCTGCGTCACCTAGAGCACTGGCAAGCCCAGATTCAGGCTGCCGTTGAACAGATCTTCCAACTCCAAACCCAGGCGACAGGGGAGGTGACGGGGGGGCTGTATAGCGATCGGATGCAACAGGTTTTGAAGAGTGCGGAGGTGGACGCGGCCTATGGTAAACTGCCAACTTCAACCTTTAACAGGCAAGATTTAAACTTTCCTTTACTCGCTCTGCGGGCGATCGCTCAGGTGCATCAAACCTATATTTTGGCGGAGCATCCGAGTGGGTTGTGGTTGGTGGAGCAGCATATTGCCCATGAGCGGGTGTTGTATGAGCAGTTGTGCGATCGGTGGCAGTTGGCACCCTTGGAGCCGCCTGTGATTTTGGAGGGCTTAACGGCGGCGCAACGGGAGCAGTTCGAGCGGTTAGGAATTACGGTGGAACCCTTTGGGGAAATGCTCTGGGCCATCCGTCAGGCCCCGGCCCTGTTGGCCAGCCGGGAGGACTGTGGTGCCGCACTGATGGAGCTAAGTTTGGCGGGGGATCTGCAAGCGGCGCAGGTAGCCACAGCTTGCCGGAGTGCGATTCGCAATGGGACACCGTTAACGTTGCCAGCTATGCAAGGGTTGTTGGAGCAGTGGCAACAAACCCGTAATCCCCGCACCTGCCCCCACGGGCGTCCGATTTATTTGGCGTTGGAGGAGTCGGCCCTGGCACGTTTTTTCCGGCGACACTGGGTGATTGGCAAAAGTCATGGGGTGCAGTAGGGGGGTGTCCAGAGGGCGATCGCGGCATTATCTGTATGGGTTAGTGGATTGCAATTCTGGAAATACAATAAATTCAATGCGACTTTGAACACTATCTGGTAGACTAGCAAGTTCTTTCAAGAATCGCTCGGTGTACTCAACTTTCCACATTTTTGTCTTTCAAAGATTGGTAGTATGAGTAGGCACTATCACCGGAGAGTAGTTCGTCATTTTCTACTTCTTCCATTAGTTTTGCCAGACCAAAGTTTTCTAAAATTTCTTCAATTTGATTGAATACGTCTATGGGAATTTGAACAGCTAGGGTGCGTTGCTGTTCATCGAGAACGTATTGTTTGGGGATGTCGAGCATGGTTAAGCCTCAAGATTTTATCTAAAAATATAAGAATATCATAACAAGATACTAGATTATTAGATTTCACCGATCGCTCGAATTGCTGTCAGTAAAAATTGCTTAGCACGATCGATCTGTTCAGTTGCTTGATCTATGGTCACAGCGTCTAATTGTCCGTAGTCGCCCATTGTTCGCAGTTCTTGAGCTTCAATTAAGAATCTGTGGAACTCTACTGGGACTCGTTGGGGTTTTGCAAATTCTCGTCCAAAGGCGGCGATCACAGCAGAATGTTTGGAAAATGCAAGCCCTTCACCGGCTAGAAAGGCTTCAGCAATGTAAAACATAGTGTAGTAAGCGCGGGAGGTGGCGTAATCTGGATAATGGTTGGCGAGTAGTAGTTTGGCTGCTTCTAGGCTCTGTTGTGCTTTAAGAAGTAGGTCATGTTGTTCATCCGTCATAGGGAAACACCTTCTTGGCGAACATTGCGCAGGAGGGGGCTGTTGTGTGTTTGGTATTGAGTTTCATCCATGAATAGGCAGCTAATGACGACATCATAATGAAGAGATAGGCTGGATATTAATTGGCCGGTTCGCTGGATTTCGGCACCAGGGTTAACAGGTGGTTTGAGGATAACGAGGACATCAATGTCTGAGTCTGGTTCGGCATCACCACGGGCTTGGGAACCAAATAAGGTAAGGTGACACAAGCGATCGCCGTAGAGATCTGCTAGGCTCTGCTTGAGGTGGTTAAGGATAGTTTGAAGCTGTGGTTGCATTTACAAAGTGTATATAACCCAACTGCAATAATCGATACTTTACCGAGCTTATTGTTGCGAATGACGATCGACATATTGACGCAAAACGCTGTCTATATGCTCCTGCCAGTCATCACCCGTTGATTGGAAGTACTCTACGACTTCAGGACTACAGCGAATTGAGATGAGCAGTTTTTGACTATCCGATGTCGGTTGATCTTGCAAAGACTTTAGCGGAACCATTTCCTGCAACTGCTTCGGTGTTAGCGGTTGAGCGTCTGGATCGGCTTTAGCGGCAGCCGTAATGATCTTGTCTTCTTCAACGCTTGGCATTCTCACGGTTGGTTGTTGAGTAGTTTTGGACATGGTGTTTCACCTCTCGTCGATTTGCTTTGCGCAAGCTAATTATTCTTCGTACCTTACACCGATCGACAAATGCCACGTAATACAGACGATCTCTGTAGAGATCCGTAAGGCTCTGCTTGAGGTGGGCCAGGATACTTTCAATAGTACTTATATCTATTGTATAGTTTTTCAGGTAGAGATAACCCGGCTTTGAGCAGGAATTTAGCGCAGCAACAGATTATCTTTATGATTTTTCCCTGAGTTTTGACAGGCTAGGTTTTCTCGACCGGTTGACAACTTCTCTTCCACTCTCAACTTGCTGCCTCTGTAAATCAGCAAAGATAGCTTTTAGATCGTGATTGAAGGAGCGGGAGTATTCTTCGCGAATTTTGTGAATTTCTTCAACAATATTATCCTTGAACATGACTAATCTCCAAGTAACTCATAAGGAGTACAAAGAACTGGCAACTCGTATCCAATATCAAGGCTGATCTCTGCTAATTTCTTTTGAATTTGAGCATTGGCAATATGTTTGCAATTCCAGGTAAGTAAGTAATCCATACTGTGAACAGTTGCGGCTGCAATATGAATAGCGTCAATATCTGCTTTGGCAGGCAGGCTACTACGTGCCAGAAATTGCTCTGCTAAATTAAGTACAGATTGGTTCAAATCAAGTAATATAATATCGCGAATGATGTCAAGGCGTTGAGATGCAATTTTGGAATCTCCTTGCGATGTTTCTCTGATGACTGCTTGTGAAGAGTAGAGTTGAAAGTTACTACGGCGAGTATCCCACCATTCCCTTGTTATCTCAATGTTTGCGGCCACCACTAGATCTCGACTGGGGCGAGCTGTGAGGTAACCCAGGATGCTAGTTTCAATGTAGACAGTTTCACGCATAATGATATGAACTATTTTCCTAAAGAGCGCATAGGATCTTCAGCAGTAAGGGGTTCAAGATCGAGATTTATCTGCGTGAGCTGTTCCTGGGTGAGAGCAAGCACTTTTATTGTGGCTAATTCTCTAATGACAGCTTTAGCCTGTAAAGGGAAAAGTTTGATTCCTTCGTTAGTTGCTTGGATAATCTTTACGTTTTCTTCCCAAGCTCTTTTCTGTTTACTAATAGCTTTCCATTTGTCATAATCAATACTGGTTTGATTAGGAAAATACTTTTCTCTCAAGACTGTGGCCATGCTTGAGTTTAGGGCTATACGTGTCGGGGTATCCTCATATAGCCAAGGACCCAGTTCAAATCGTAAGCTATTACACTTGAAACGCCACCAAGAAGCATCTTTACGCTTGACAAACTCAAGCCATTTCCCCTTAAGTATGCTTCGGAGCCTTGAGGAAATCCCTGCCTCCAGAGTTCCAAAATACTTTATCACGACAGTTGTAGGTGACTCTTGGATATCTAAACCAAAGACTCCGATATAAGGAGCCATTTTGATCAAAGTTTCTTTTAGGACCCTCTCGACTGGCACTCTCTGCTCCTCAAGAATAGGCGATCCATTTAAAGGTGGTTTATATTTTTGAATTAGCTCCTCCTCAGTCTGTTTCTGTAAATGAGGCTCACAGATAAACCATGCTAAAGACGCATTAGGGTCAATAGTTTTGACTTGCTCTAAACGATGATGCCTTTGCCATCGTAAACGAAGATTTTTTGTTTTCCCAACGTAGAGAATACCTTGGCTAGGGCTAACGACAGCATAAATGGCCGGAATATCTTGCAAGTTAGCTAATTGATGAATACTGATAGTGTACTTAAATTCCATAGTTGATTTTTGATGGGTGATTAATCATCTAGCTGAATCAAAGTAAACAGGCCCACTCTAGTATAGTTTCTGAAAGTAAAAGAAATTATTCTGAGTAGTAGCTTACACTCACTCCTGTTAAATAAAAAGCCTCTTGTAGTAGTCTGCACTATCTGTCTATAGTCTAGAGCACCAGCCTTGTGTTTAGAACGTGATCGCACGCTCATCGCCCGATCGCTATCTAGCCTACAGCAGCCGTCCCCGACCCTGCGGTTGGATATACGATGTAAGATTGCACCGTTGCCTAATCGTGTATTCATAGAGACCATCGCCGTGAATAGCTTCAACGCCAAACAGACCCTCACCGTCAACGGAACCCCCTACCAGATCTACTCCCTGCCCGCTGCTGCCGCTAGCCTGGGCGACCTCAGCCGCCTGCCCTACTCCCTCAAAGTCCTGCTGGAAAACCTCCTGCGCCACGAAGATAACCGCACCGTCACCGCCGACGATATCCGCGCGATCGCGGCCTGGTTGCAAACCCGTACTTCTAACCGGGAGATCGCCTACCGTCCGGCACGGGTCCTCATGCAAGACTTTACCGGCGTGCCCGCCGTGGTTGACCTCGCCGCCATGCGCGATGCAATGGTCGCCCTGGGGGGGAATCCCGATCAGATTAATCCCCTCTCCCCCGTCGATCTGGTCATTGACCACTCGGTCATGGTCGATACCTATGGCAGCGCCAACGCCTTCACCGCCAACGTCGAATACGAATTCCAGCGCAACCATGAACGCTACGCCTTCCTGCGCTGGGGCCAGCAAGCCTTCGACAACTTCCGCGTCGTCCCCCCCGGTACCGGCATCTGCCACCAGGTCAACCTGGAATACCTGGCCCAAGTCGTCTGGACCAAAACCATCGGCAGCGAAACCCTCGCCTATCCCGACACCCTTGTCGGCACCGACAGCCACACCACCATGATTAACGGCCTCGCTGTCCTCGGTTGGGGCGTGGGGGGCATTGAAGCCGAAGCCGCCATGTTGGGCCAACCGATTTCCATGCTCATCCCCGAAGTCGTCGGCATGAAACTCACCGGCCAACTCCCCGAAGGGGCAACCGCCACCGACCTCGTCCTCACTGTCACCCAACTGTTGCGTAAACAGGGTGTTGTCGGCAAATTCGTCGAATTCTACGGCGATGGCCTCAACCACCTCACCCTCGCCGATCGCGCCACCATCAGCAACATGGCCCCCGAATACGGTGCAACCTGTGGCTTCTTCCCGATCGATGCCGAAACCCTTGCTTACCTGCGCTTTACTGGACGGGACAGCGATCGCATCGACCTCGTGGAAGCCTACGCCAAAGCCCAGGGACTCTGGCGCGACACCGACAGCCCCGACCCCCTTTTTACCACCACCTTGGAACTGGATTTAGGCACCATTGAACCCTCAATGGCGGGACCCAAACGGCCCCAGGATCGGGTCGTCCTCTCCCAAGTCGCGTCCCAATTCCAAACCCAGGACTTCCCCAGCTTCAGCGGTCTGGACTATGCCCAAGCGCGATCGGTGTCCGTGGCCGGTACCGACTACCGCCTCAGCGACGGCGCGGTCGTGATTGCCGCCATCACCAGTTGCACTAACACCTCCAATCCCTCCGTCATGCTGGCCGCTGGCCTCGTCGCCCGCAAGGCACGGGAGAAGGGCCTCACGGTCAAACCCTGGGTGAAAACCTCCCTCGCCCCCGGTAGCCAAGTCGTCTCCGACTACCTGGAGAAAGCGGGCCTGCAAGCCGATCTCGATGCCCTGGGATTCAACCTCGTCGGTTACGGCTGCACCACCTGCATTGGCAACTCTGGGCCGCTGGCGGAAGCGATCGTTGAGGCCATTTCCTCCCAGGATCTTGTCGTGGGTGCTGTCCTGTCGGGGAATCGCAACTTTGAAGGCCGCGTCAATCCCCAAACCAAAGCCAATTACTTAGCGTCACCGCCGCTGGTGGTCGCCTACGCGATCGCGGGCAACCTCGCGATCGACCTCAAAACCGAACCCCTGGGACACGATCCCGACGGCCAGCCCGTTTATTTGCGCGACATTTGGCCCAGCAGCCAGGAAATCCGCGACGTAATGCAGGCTGCCCTCACCCCGGAAATGTTCCGCAGTCGTTACCGTAACGTCTTTGCTGGGGATGCCGCCTGGCAGCAAATCGACACCGCCGCCAGCAAAACCTACCCCTGGCAGAGCAGCAGCACCTACGTCCAGAATCCGCCCTACTTCACCGGGATGGAACCCACCGCCAGTGCGGGGACGATCGCCAATCTTTATAATGCCCGTCCCCTAGCCATCCTGGGCGACAGCATCACCACCGATCACATCTCCCCAGCGGGCGCGATCAAACCCGACAGTCCCGCTGGCCACTACCTCACCAGCCACAAGGTCATCCCCCCCGACTTCAACTCCTACGGTTCCCGCCGGGGCAACCACGAAGTCATGATGCGGGGCACCTTCGCCAACATTCGCCTGAAGAATGAAATGGTTCCCGGTTCCACGGGCGGCGTGACCAAGTTCATGCCCACGGGTGAGGTCATGTCCATCTACGATGCGGCGATGAAGTATCAAGCCGAAGGCACGCCCTTGATCGTGATTGCGGGCAAGGAATACGGCACCGGCTCCTCCCGTGACTGGGCGGCGAAAGGCACCCGGCTACTCGGCGTGCAAGCGGTGGTGGCGGAAAGCTACGAACGGATTCACCGCTCCAACTTGGTGGGCATGGGCGTATTGCCATTGCAGTTCCCCGCCGGGAGCGATCGCCACAGCCTTAACCTAGATGGCAGCGAAACCTTTGACCTCACCGGGCTTGAGCAGGGCATCACGCCTGGTATGACGGTTACCCTCACCGTACATCGTGCCGATGGCAGTCAGGATCAAATCCCCCTGCTATGTCGCATTGATACCCTGGATGAGGTGGAGTACTACCGCAATGGGGGTATTCTCCAGTACGTCCTGCGGCAATTGTTAGCAGCGTAGGCAGCGATCGCAGATATGTAGCGCACCGTTCTTCGACTTGTAAAGTCTATAAGCGACCTGCTCCTACACCACCAGCGCCGGATGAAATGGGGGCAGGTTTTTATTCTGTTAAGGAGCCTGTTAGATGCACTTTCATACCTGGTGAAGTACAGACAAGGGGCTTAAGCCCCTTGTTCGCAAGGCTTGACAGTAAGTACTTCATTAGAGAGGGAACGGCTGTAAGGGGAATTATGAATCTTGAAAACTTGGGACTTTTGGAGGGTTTATTTACCAGGTGGGATCGGCGTAGAGATTAATGGTGATTGCCGCAGTTCCCTTTGGTACGGCGGTAATACAGGCGCAGATCAATTCACAGCTTTCTCCTATCTCTAGATCGACTTCGCAGGCATGGCACGATCCCATTAAACAGCCCGTAGGAATGGTGAGGCCCGCCCGATCAGCAACGGCTAATAGGGGTTCGCCTGGTTCAGCGACGATCGTAATATTGTCGGGTAAAAATCGAATCTGTACAGACATAATTCCTATTGAGCCGTCAAGGGGTTGCTACGGTAGTTCACCATAGAGATCGTAAACATCAGCAGCGGTAATTTTAACAGGGACAATGGTTCCTAATCGGGCCTGACCTCGCAAATATACGAGGCCATCCACCTCTGGTGCAAAACGGGCCGATCGCCCAACCAGTTCGCCCGTGTGGGGATTTTCCTGCTCTAGCAACACGTCAACCACCTTCCCGACCTCGGCCTGGTTACGGCGCCAGGAAATGGGCTGCTGTACCTGCATCAAAGCATCACGCCGTTCCTCCATCACCGCCTGCGGGACTGGATTGGGTAAATCGTAGGCGGGAGTTCCCGCTTCTGGCGAGAAGGTAAAAACTCCAACATGATCAAATTCATGACGTTGGACAAAGTTTAACAGGTGCTCAAAATGGGCCTCTGTTTCCCCAGGAAAGCCCACAATAAACGTGGTACGCAGGGTTGCCCCTGGTAGGGCCGCCTTGAGGCGATCGATAATCTCATCATTCACCCGACCTTGCCAGGGACGGTTCATCGCCCGTAGGACTTCGGGGTGGGAATGTTGTAGGGGTAAATCTAAATAGGGCAACACATTTGGGGTTTCTTGCATCGCCACAATCACATCGGGGGTGAGGCCCGTGGGATAGGCATAGTGCATCCGAATCCAGGGAACCTCAACGCGTCCGAGGGCACGCAGCAGATCCGCCAACCGGGGTTTGCCATAGAGATCTAGGCCGTAGTTGGTTGTGATCTGGGAGATCAGGATTAACTCCTGGACACCTTCGGCGGCCAGATGCTCGGCTTCGGTGACGATCGATTCCATCGATCGCGATCGTTGGTTACCGCGCAGGTGGGGAATAATGCAAAAAGCACAGCGATAGTCACAGCCCTCCGCCACCCGCAGATAGGCTACCCCTTCTGTCGTCGTGCGATACCGGGGCGTCAACTCATCGGCGATATAGGTGGGTTCGGCGGAAATTTCCCTCACCCGCTCACCCGCCTCCGCCCGCTCGATGACCTCCACGATCTTGTGGTAATCCCCTGTCCCCACAACGGCAACCGCTTCGGGGATCTCTTCCAACAACGTTTCCTGGAAATGCTGGGCCATACACCCGGTGATCACAATCTTCTTATTAGCCTCCGCCAGTTCCACCAGCGTCCGCACCGACTCTTCGCGGGCGGCCTCAATGAAGCTACAGGTGTTAACCACCACATAATCGGCCTGCTCTTCGTCGCTATCAACCGCATAGCCCGCTTGGACCAGCAAGCCGAGCATATGTTCACTATCAATCCGGTTTTTCTCGCAGCCGAGGTGGGAAATGGCGATCGTTGGCTTGGTACCCATGCGTTCTCATCTTGGGGCTAGGCGGAACAGGAATTTAATAAAACTAACCCGGCTTTCATCCTAGCTTAACCGGAGAGATTCCGGTCCCTTAACTGTAACCGATTCGCCCCCCATTGGCGCAGCAGCGACTGGGTTTACCACAAAATATTCGGCAGGATAAAGCCGCAACTGAGACCTAAGCCACTCCAAAAATGGAGTTTAACCGCAATAAATTTACAGTTTTTGACCTGGTGTGGTTGATTGTGGTATTCGCCCACATGCTGACACAGGTGCATCGCGATCGGGATACCCACCGCACTTAAGAGTGTCCACCAGGGGAATAACTGTGCCACAACCGCCCCGCCAACCAGACCATAGCTAATCCCGCAAATCCAGGGCAACAACTGGGCCGATCGCTGGGTTCCCAGACGCACAACGGGCGATCGCTTACCAGCCGCCAGATCATCCTCGACTTGATGGAAGTGGGAGCAAAACAAAATCAAACTGGTGACCATACCCACAAACAACGAGGCCAGAAAGAGGACGAACCATTCTCTCAACTCAGAGGGCCACGCTTGGGTTTGGCTATAGTAGGCAGCGGATACGGCCAGTGGCCCAAAGGTAACCAGACAAATCCACTCCCCTAGCCCCTGATAGCCCAACCGAAAGGGGGGTCCCTGGTAGCTATACCCCAGGGCACAGGCGATCGCAATCAGGCCCAGAATTGTCCCATCCTGTTGTTGCCAGACAACGACACCAATGCCCAGGAAACCAGCCGCTAGGCAGAAATTGGCAATCCAAAACACGAGGGATTTATTGCCGGTTAAATTGACGACCGAATGGGCTTTGTTAACATCAATGCCCGTTTCTGAGTCAAAAACATCATTACTGAGGTTGAGCCAAGCCACAATCAAAATAGCGGCGACCAAACAGGTCAGCAAAACCCCAATCTGGAGCGTCTGCACTTGCCAAACCGCGATCGCGGTACCCACCAGAATCGGAACCACAGCCACGCTATACATGGGAGGCTTAATCGCAGCGAACCACAGTTTGCGGCGATCGGGGGACTGGGATTGGGCTGTCGGAGAGGGAATAAGGGGAGGGGTCATCCAAGGATATTGCTTAACAGAGATCGTCAGTGTCCTCACAGTCTACCAAGCCAGGTATCCCCAACTTGCCTGTGGCTGCAATCTCGACAGCAGCAGATACCAGAACGAGAACGGGTCAGCGCGTTGCCATCCTATGGGATACCCGGCTGCCGTGCGATGGCGGTTTTTCCCAGGAGCGATCGTTGCCGCAGAGACCGCCACTGCCGCCATAAATCCTGGGTATCAACCGTTTGGGCACCATAACGCCAATTCATATAGGCATCCGTGATCGCCGCGATCGTGGCGGCGGTTTCGGGTTCGTAGACGGTCTGCACCTGGTGGGCAAACTCCAAGGGCGTTTGGGCAGCCCGTTTACGGTGACCTTGACTAGCGGACCAGCGCAGCATTTGTTGATACAGACTTTCCATCTCCGGCAGGCGGGCCAGCCAACGGCGGTAGCGGAACTGGAGCCACCCTTGGAAGCTAAGCCAACCGAGGAAACCCATTGCAACGGCGGTGATCAGGCCCGTTAAGACCCCTAGCCATCCCTGGGCAAACTGCCCCAGGAACCAGCCGATCGCTTGGGCCAGGGCGGTGGCGATCAAGCGCAATACCCCGGTCACGAAGGCGGTGATCGGCGGCGGGAGCCAGCCAGCAATCCACTGCCAAAATTGCTTAAGGACGCTGAAGGTGTAGTCTTCTTCCGGCGAAGGGGGAATCAATTCATGGCCGGGGATGGGATCAAACCCAAACCAACCATAGCCAGGGAAATAGACTTCGGTGATGGCATAGGCATCGGTATTGCGCACGATGTAATAACCCGTAAAGGGGTTGAATTCACCTGCACCAAACCCCACCGCTAGTCGCGCTGGGATACCGATCGAGCGCAGCATCACCGTTAAGGCCGTGGAGAAGTGATCGGGATAGCCACCCCGGAAGCGGAATAAAAAGGCTTCGACCAAGTCTTCATCTGGCTCCAGATAGGGCAAATCCGGTTGAATCTGGTAGGTCTGTTTGAGGAATTGGGCAAGGTAGAGGGCCTTTTCATAGGCTGAGGTGAGGGGCCGACTGGCTGTGGCTAGGATCGCCTCGGTGCGCTCACGGATTTGGGGAGTGATGGAATCGGGCAGTTGCAAGTAGTAGGTCCGGGTGCCGGGGGGATAGTTACCTTCCGCCTCTCCCAGCATGGTGCGATCGCGCAGGGGGACTTGGGAAACGACGGTGTAGGTTAACCCTTCGCCCAGATTAACCGGCGATCGTAACCCCCCTTCCGCATCGATCGCCACCTGATCCGTGGGGAAATAGAGCCGTTCGGGGACAGCCATCGCAGGGATCAGATTGGGCAAATCAGCAACAATGGTGTAGGTTTGCACGGTCTCTTGGGTTGGCCCCTCGGTCAAGAAGCGGGGCAGGAAAAACTGGGGTGACCAAAATGGGCGATCGAGAATGGCAGCATCGTCGTTACGGGAAATTTCCCAGCCCTGGCCGGTGTAGTGATCGAAGCCCAGCACCCGCCAAAATCCCTTCGCCTGCGATCGCACCCGCATGACGATCCGAGGGGTCATCTGCCCCCGCAGGTTTTGGTCCATTTCCGTATTGAAGCCATAGTAGAAGGTGTCATCCATCACGCCAGATTCCCCATCCTGCCCCCGACCGCGCACCTGACCCGCGCCCATCCCATCGCCATTGCCTTCTTCATCAAACCGTCCACTGCCCGTAGGACCGCTGACATAGCCAGGGTTAACAATGCGGCGGGCATCAAATTCACCTTCTAACTCGATCGGGGCACTGACGGGAAAGGTTTGGAGTTGATAGCCCGGTAGCCGGGGCAAGAAGGCAAAGACGATCAAGCCTAGGGCAACGGTTACGACTAAAAACAGGAATAACCGTTTAGGGGTCAGTTCCGGAAACGGCCACCCATGCCGTCGGGACTGCCCAGGGGTGCCCTTTGGTCGCGGGGAGCCGAGTAGGCCCAACCGCGATCGATAGTCCAACACCAGGATGGGTAAGGCCACCGCCAGAAAGACCAGCAGGATCGGCGCAAAAGCTAGGGTTTGGCTGAGGGTGGCCGCTACACTGAGCAGAATCAGGCCAATGATCATGGAATAGCCGAGATCCCGACGGCGGGGGAGATCAAAGCTATGGAGAACTTGCAGTTGGATCAGCAGTTCCGCCAGGACCAGACGGGTATCGTTCAAACGACCGATCAGGGCATTAAAGAAAAAGACTAGGGCCAGTAACATCCCGATCGCGATCATAAATTTAGTCGCGATGTTGCGTTTCCGGCGATGCTGCCAACTCCAGAAAGCCCCCACCCAACTCAAGGGAATGGCCCAAACACTAATACCACTCTGGTCCACCACATCCGCTGCGGCCAAATCCGTCGCCAGGATGCCAATACTCACTAAAACCTGCACCAAAACCCGCAGCAGGATCGAATCCTCGATCTCGGAGAAGGGGGAACGAGCGGGGGCTGTATCCGGTGGCGTGGGATATCGGGGGTCTGGATCGGGATGACGCGAGTTGCCACCAGCGACGGGACGGGAACGGGACGCCGTTAGGTTCGAGGAAGGTGCCATAGCGAGGAGTGCCGACGGGTCAAGCCGGAGGCTGGGGACAGCCGCCAACTATCGCCAGCTTAACAAATCGGCACGGGGATGCCGTTAGGGGACTTGCCAAATACGCTGATGGTATTGACTGGGTTCAGCGTAGGGATCGGGGGCGACCTGGGTAGGGTCGTGAGTGTGGCTGTGACTGTGGGGGTGACTGTGGCTGTGACTGTGGCTGTGACTGTGGGTGGCATTGGCCCCATCCCCCAAGGCCGCAAGCCGGAATTTGCACATTTCGCAGTTCATTTGCACTTGCCCGGTTTGGGTTTCCAGTTCTCGCTCCCGCAGGATATTGAACAGGTGGGGATGCAGGCCCATTTCGGGTAAACACACGATGTCGGTATCGGGAACAGTTGCTTGATATTGGGCCGCGATCGTTGCAATTTTCTTGACTAAAATCCCGGTAAACAGGAAGTAGGGTAAAACAATGATGCGCTTGGGTTGGTAAAGACTTGCCCGCTGTAAGCCTTCTCCCAGGCGGGGATGGGTGATGCCGATGAAGCAGGTTTCCACGGTTTGATACCCACTGCCTTCCCAAAGTAAACGGGCCAGCTTGTAAACATCACTATTGGCATCAGGGTCGCTGGACCCACGTCCGACAAACAGCAGGAGGGTATTGGCCCGATCGCAGTGCTTGGGGTTGTGTTCGGGGCGATCGAGTTCGGCGAGCCGCGTTTGCCACAGGTTTAGCATCAAGGGGGTGATGCCAAAGTGGCGACCATAGTGGAAGCGGATATGGGGGTAGCGCTGGCGGGCGCGATCAAGCTCATTGGTCACGTCAAACTTGTTATGGCGAGCCGCGAAGAGCAGGATGGGGAGGACTGATAGATCGGTGTAGCCTTCCGCGACACAGCGATCGACCCCTTGCTGGATCGTCGGTTCCGTCAACTCCAGAAAACAGGGGATAACCGGACGGCGGCTGTCTAGGGCTTGATAGGCAGCCGCAAAGTCTAGCAATTGCTGGCGACCATCCTCATCACGGGTGCCATGGCCAATCAACAGCAAGGGCCGCTGGTAGGGCAGGGGAGACCAGTCGCTGGCCACTGCTGGCAAGGCTTGGCTTTCCTGTTTGAGCAGGGAATCCACAAAGACCATCTCCGAAACGCTCCTTACGTTGAACACTTGATGTTGAACATTGGCACTATTCTCTAGTTGAGATGCGGCATGACCGCAGTGCTTTGCCATCTTAACGGATTGCCCGATCGCCGGAAATGCCGGGGTAGGGGACACCCTGCTAGGGTTGAGGCTAGCCATCCTCAACTGCACCCTCGATTCAGGCTTTTGATGCAAGCTCGTGATTCAGGCTGGCGACGACCGCAGCCATGATTGCCCCCGATCGTCTTTCTGGCTTGCCCTCGACCGAAGCGCTACCCGGTTCTGATGAACGCCATCGCCTTCCCTGCCTAGTCGAGTGTCGTAGGCGTTAGCCATCAAAATGGCCGCAACACGATCGAAAAATAAATCCCCTTTTCCTGGAGCGTATTGTCCCCTTTCTCCACGTCGATGAGGGGAATCCCATAATCCAGCCGCACCGTGAGGGCATCCCCCTGCTGCCAGCGCACCCCTAATCCGGCTCCCAATAAGGTACTCGTGCGCAGGCTAGGATTGCCGCGCTGGTTCCAGGCCGTACCAAAGTCGATGAAGGGGGTTAGTTGCACTAGGGTTTGCTCACGGGGAACCCGCAGGATCGGGAACCGTAACTCCGCTGAGGCAAATACCCCGCTATCACTCAATAAATAGTTCTGAGGATAGCCACGCACCGTGTCCTGTCCCCCTAGCCCAAATTGCTCTAGTGGCACCAGCGGATTGGCGGCCAATTGCAGATCCGATCGCAGTAATACCACCGTATCCGGAGCTAACAACCGTAACCATTGCGCCTGCCCCCGCCATGCCAGAAATTGTCCATCTGGTCCCTCGTGATTCACTGTGGCATTGAATAGGCTGGTACCTAAGCTGAATTGCGATCGCAGGGCTAAGACGCTGCGGCTATCACGATCGAGCCATTCCTGGAAAAAACGGGCGATGGACAGTCGCGTTTCCCCCTGATCATTGGCGCCTGGCGATAGGGGAAAGGGCGTATCCAGCAGGTAATTAAAACTTTTGCGATGGGCAAGGGTGAGGCCCATTGCGAACTCCTGGCTAGGGGTTTCGTACAACGGTTGGCGATAGGTCAATTCGTAGTCCCAGGAATTGGCCTTAATATCCAACACATCAAAGGGGGGGGTAATCACCGTACTGTCGTTGTAATCGACATAAAAACTGAGGGTGCCGTTGCGGGCATTGATTGGCAACGTGTACCGCCCTTCAAACTCATCACTGCCATCGGTGTTGGCATAGGTGAGCCGCAGTTCATCCCCCAACCCTAGTAGGTTGGCCTCAGCCACCGTACCGCCCCGCCGGAAGGTGCCCACACTGGGGTTACGGCCATTATCCGCCTGAAGATCTACGTGGAAAGAATCAGCCTCAGCGACTTGCACCTCAATAATGCTGGTCCCCGGCTGTACCCCTGTCGCTAGTTCCGCCGAGATATTGGCAATTAGGGGGTTGAGGCGCAACAATTGCAACGCTTCCAGTAGACGGTTGACATTGAGCGGAGCCTGAGTTGCGATCGCCAGCCGACTGCGGATATATCCCGGCCTCAACCGCTGGTTACCTGTAATATTGATTTGCGCAACCGAGCCTTCAAGAATCTGGATGGTTACTGTTCCCCGATCCAGGGTTTGAGGCGGAATGAAGGCTCCGGAGGTGATAAACCCCTGATTAATATAGTGTTGGGTAATGGCCGATCGGGCTGCCAAGAGTTGGGAAAAACTGAGGGGTTTTCCCACAAATTCCGTGATCACTGCCGCCAATTCCGCATCACTAAAGGCGGTATTTCCCTCAAATTCAAAGGCATTGACGACGATCGTGGCGGGAATATCCCCGTCGGGGGCTGTTTCCGAGGGCTGTGTCGGCACATCGGGTAACGGTGGGATCGTGGGGGTGAGGAAATCCTCTGGCCCTAGCGGTGTCAGGGTGGGGGGATCTACCAAGCGCGGTGGTGTCCCAGGAATAGAGGCTGGTGGATGCTGGGCGATCACGGTGGGTGGTGCGCTCAGGCCCGCATTGCTCAGGGGACCTGAGGGGGGGGCAACTGCTGATACCGATTGGGGAGGCGCGCTCGGATTAGCGATCGGGACGGGGATTGATGCTACGTCAGCAAGTGCGATCGCGGGGCTACTGAGCCAACTCCCCATACTCACCCCCAGCAACGTCATTTTTCTCCAAATCGGGTAGGCATGATCTCGGTTACTACGATGTGTTCGCCACGCCACAAAAGCCTGTCTCCTAACCTGTCTAGCCATTGGTTATCTATCCCACGCTAACCACTGCTGATCCGTCCGCTGTCGATCAGCATACGGGCATCCTGCCAAATCTCCAACTGCTCCTAGGGGGCCACTGTGCTTGGGACAATGCGCCTCCCAGCCAAAGGTCTGCTAACCCCCTAGACCGACACTCGTGGTGACCCTATCCCTTCGTAAAGCGATCCTCGCTTGGGACTGGTAGCTTGGGCCTCTGGACACGCCTGGGCATCCTAGATTGCTATAAATTATCAATAGTATTTCTGGCAAATTGGGCAGCCAGGAGCAGAGCGAAGACGCCCAAAGCGCCGACGAATACTGGCGACAAAGGCTAAATTGGGAAGGTTTCTGCTTCACTAGCTGACCGCAAAAGATTGTCGAGGAACGTTGACGAATGCCAGCGATTTATGCCTATACTTATTGCAAGTAATTCTCATTAAATGGCTATGACGCTAGCACGCAAGGTTCTTTGGCTGAATTTGAGTCGCCACCTCGGTTGTCTACATCGTCCCCTCCTGCGGGAGCTAGTCAACTGGACATCTGTCCTGCAGTGGGATTACGTCCAAGGTCTGGATGAACCCGCCTCACTGGCTGTCCCCCTGGGGTTGTTGCGCGAGTTTTTAGTGGATCATGGCCAACCCGTCCACTTGGCCGGACATGGGTTGAGTGGGGCATTGGGGCTGCTCTATGCTCGCCAGTATCCGGAGCAGGTGGCATCCTTGACCTTGTTGGGAGTAGGACCCCAGCCAGACCACTGTTGGCAATCTTGCTATTATGCCCATCGCCGCTTACTACGCTGCGATCGCGCCTTGGTGCTGTCAATTATGGTGTCCCAGCTTTTTGGGGAATCGGTGCGATCGATTAGCCGGGAGTTGGTGGGGCGGCTCCAGCGGGATCTGGATGAAACCCCTTCGCCCCATTCCTTGCTCTATCAGGGGAAGATTGCCGAGGGGAGTGCGCCCGTTCCCCTCCTGATCTGCGGTAGTCAGGATGATGCCATTGTGGGGCCAGAGCGATTGAGTCAGTGGCAGACTTGGTTACACACCGATCGCGGCGATCGGATGTGGTCCTGCCCCAGCGGTCGTCACTTTTTCCACTATTGCCATGCCAAATTAGTGTGTCGGGTGATGGTGCCGTGGTGGCAACAACAGGAGGCACTCGCTGCTGACGGACAGCAAGTGTCGTCCGCCCGTTCTGTCAGTGCAGATATCGTGTGACGTGCGATCGCCGAATCGAGCCAGACCCACGATCGCAAACCAGGAAAATCAAGGCCGAGCGAGACCATCCAATGCTATACTAAAACACTGTCATCCACGGTTAACCCGTGCTTTGCCGATGTAGCTCAGTGGTAGAGCATTCGATTCGTAATCGAACGGTCACGAGTTCAAATCTCGTCATCGGCTTACCTGAAAATCCTTGTAGTACCAGCGTTTCACGCTATTTAAGCCATAGCCGGGAACGTTGGTAGTAACGACTTTAGTCGTTGCAAGCTAGAGCCATCCCTACAAACCGTGCATCCTTAATTGTGTGCAGTATCAGGCGGCATGGGAGTATCACGTTACTGGCTGAAGGTTAAGGGGGGAGTATCTAGATCCGGGAGTGGGGAAATCGGTAAGGGCATAAACCAAACCTCGGCGGACTGGAGCCGATCGCGGTTACCACACAACAACAGGCGATCGTTGACTTGCAGATCCGCCCCCCCATCAGGTTGCCGCATAAACCGACCCTCGCGCCGAATTGCCCGCACCATCACCCCCAATTGTCGCCGCAGATCCAATTCTGCTAAGGTGTGACCCACAACCGCGCTATGGGGCATAACCCGAACCCACTGGCAACACTGATCATTGCCTGGAACGATCGCCCGTCCTTCGGCTAAGTCCTGAAGGGCGGCAAATTCTTCCGGATTAGCCACCACCAGCAGCCGATCCTCGGCTTCGAGCACCGTTTGGGCATCGGGATAGGTGATCGTATCGCCATTCGTGCGTTGTATCCGCATCAGCGTCGCCCCGGTGAGCCGCCGCAAGTCGGTTTCTTCTAGGGTCATATTCACCAGGAGCGAATCCTTCGGTAAGGTATACCAATGGCTGGGCATTTCCTGGGTAATGGCTTGGAGGTTCTGCCGCACCTGCCGCTCAGACTGTTGTGGGTAGAAGGACTGGTAGTGATTACTGCGGATCTGTTGCACTTCCTGCTGCACGGTATTCAGCGGTAAGCCAATCCCCAGGAGGAGGTGGGTAGAAAGCTCCAAGCTAGCCTCAAATTCCGGTTGGACAACTTCGCAGGCCCCCAGTTGATAGAGCAATTCAATTTCCTGATCCTGGTGTGCCCGCACGACAATATCTAATTCGGGCGCGAGTTCCAACGATCGCCGCAAACATAATCGCGTTGCCATCGGATCTGCAATCGCGATCGCCATGCCCTGGGCACGGTTCACCCCCGCTGTTTCCAAAACATGCAGGCTGGCCGCATTGCCATAGACGTAGGGAATGCCAGCTTCCCGTAGCTGCTGCCTTGCGGCCTCCGACTGGTCAATCACAACTACCGGATACTGGTGTTCCTGCAACAATCGCACCACATTCCGGCCCATCCGCCCATAGCCACACACCACGACGTGCTGTCCGATCGGCAACTCTTCGGCCACGGCCAGGGGGGACTCAGCAGGGCTAAAAAATTGCCCGATGCCGGGGATGGCTTCCAGCCATTGGAATAACTGTGGCGCTAAGCGCAACATGAAAGGTGTGACGACCAGGGTAACGGCTGTTGTGCCTAGCAGTAGCAAATAAACCGGTCGGGAGACAAGTCCCAGGGTTTGCCCCGCACTGGCCAGAACAAAGGAAAACTCCCCAATTTGGGCCAACCCTAGGCCCGCGATCAAGGCAATCCGGGCTGAGTAGCCAAACAGGGCCACGAGGGGCATCACGATCAATAATTTACCCAACAGAACAAGGGCCACCAGTCCAAGAATCACCTCCCAGTGTTGCCAGAGGAAGACGGGATCAATCAACATCCCGATCGCCGCAAAAAACAAGCTGGCAAAAATATCCCGGAGCGATTCGACATAGGACAGGGTTTGGTCGGCGTAATTGGTATCCAGGGAAATCATTAACCCGGCTACGAACGCCCCCATCTCGATCGAGAGGCCTAGCTGTTCCGTTAGCAGGGCAATGCCCAGACATAGGGCCACCACCCCCAGCAGGAATAACTCGCGGCTTTCGGTTCGTGCCAGGAGCCGGAGGAAGTGGGGAATCAGCCAAATGCTGGCAATAACTGCCCCAGCGGCAAACAAACCAATCTTCAAAAGGGCACTGGTGATTGCCCAGCCCAACACCTCAGCGGGTTGATCGAGCGCGGGCAACACCGCCAACATCAGGCCCAAGGCAACGTCCTGGACCACCAAAATCCCTAGCATCACCTGACCATGAAGGGTTTCGGTTTCATTCCGTTCCGTTAAACACTTGAGGACGACTGCCGTCGAAGACAGGGACAGAATCGCCCCTAGGAAAATCCCCTGGGTGGGTGACTCAACCCAGCCAACCCCCAGGGATACCAACGTGGTGATGGCGATCGTTAGCAGGATTTGCAACCCGCCGCCGCCCAGGCTAATTCCCTGCACCTTGCGTAACTGTCCCAGGGAAAACTCGACCCCCAGGGCAAACAGCAGGAACGCCACGCCCAATTGTGCGAGCGTCTCAACCTGGATCAGTTCCTTAATCAACCCTAATCCGGCGGGTCCGACAATCATGCCAGCCAGCAAATAGCCCAACAGGACGGGTTGCCGCAGCCAGGAGGCGAATAGGCCCCCCGCTGCCGCCGCTGCCAATACCAATACCAGATCCACAATCAACCGCAGATCTTCTTGCACAGTTGCCTAACCAATTCTGAGAACGTTGTTACATCTTGTTACTTCACTGTAGCAGTCCCGCTCCCCAAGATTCCAAGAGAAGGAACTGGGCCAGGGGCAAAATTGCCGGTCTTGACCCGACGCTCAGCCTCAGCAAAGGATTTCCACCCTGCTTGGTTGCGGTGATGCCTAGACTTATGAACTGGATAGGGGCTGTTGCGTCGGCTGGGAGGGCCAGTCGCCAAACACCGGCGTCGCATCCAGACCCGTAATTTGTTGAAATTGCTCCGGGGTAATCGTGGTCGCGATCGGGTGGTGTTCCCAATGTTGCAGACGATCGTAGGTTTTGGTCAGGAACGGCATCCCACGCAGCGCGGCCAAGCACAACCAATTTTCGGCCAGGGTCTCCACTAAGGCCAACTCAATCAGTGGGGTTGGGTAGACCGCAAACAGAGCCTCCAGCGAACTACGCACGCGGCTCTCATCATCACCAGCCAGACGGTAGCTATTGATAATGTGCTTAACGCGTTGTTGTTTTAGTTGCTCGTGGAGTTCCATATTATTGTGCCGTGTTTGTCATCCTGCTCCTACCCCTATCCCAGGCGAATGGTTCGCCCTATATCATTATTATCGGGATTAATGTCAATTTGGTAAGAAAAGTCAACTAAATTTACTGATCAATGGCTGAAAATGGGCAAAGAGTTATCTTTGCTTCCTGGTTACAGGCTCCCCTGTGGGATACCTATTGCGATGTTGACAGCTACCCCCCTTGCCCTTGGTACTTTGCTAATATGCCTGACATTTCGAGACAAAGTGTGTATGTTTAAGAAGTAGAGGCAAGGAGAGAATCAGACTCGGTAGATTCTCCTGCGGAGACACTACGCGAACCGAAACTAATTGTGGGGGTAGGCATCCTGCCGGCTCCTGAGACAGCCGAGTCTTCGATAGACTCAGACAGCTATCCTACGTTCAATTTGTGATCTACTGAGGCAAGTAGTGGGTGCGATCGATGCTTAAAATGACGGGTTATAGGTTGGTGTTGAGCTTGCGAGACCCAACACGCTGACTAGCTTTGTTGGGTGGTACTGCGTTTACCCCAACCTACCCAATTACCCAATTAAGTCTGGCAGAGTACTGGTTCCTCTTGTCGGCGATCGCAAAGGTCATGTTGTATTTTCGCGGAGGCGTAGTGGTCATGACTGGGCAACACTTAGGACCTAAAGCAACCCGAGTGGGATCATCAGGACGCTGGCGACCACTGCGGCACTTGGGGATTCGGCAAAAGCTACTTTGGGGCTACGGGCTTGTTTTAGGCATTGCGATCGGGGGGACAGTGCTGGGCCTGGTTGTGAGCGATTTTTATCAACAGCGAGCACGGACACTACGGGATGACGCGGTTGAAGAAGTCGCCCTCTCAAATCAGCTACAAATTGCCCTGCTCCATGTTGCTTGGCATCAGATGGAGTTGCTACATGTCTTAGAACACGATGCTAGACATTTTGCAGAAAGCCTCGGCTATTTTCAAGAAGAATTGACTCAGGTGAGTGAAGTCTGGTCTAATTTTAAGTCTTCCTATGAAGACATTGCTGCGGGCGAGTCCGATGAGGAACTTCAGATCTTTCAAGCAATGGATGAGCAGTATGAGCGATCAATTCGCGCTTATCTAGATCAGGCCAGTCTGTTTGCTGAAACTGCTACTGCCCAATCCGATCAACTCAATGATACGGTGCGCCAAACGTTGACCAACTGGATCAATAGCCCGGAGTCTAGAGCCGTAGAAGGATTTCTTGAACTTCTTGAGGAATTCAAGGTGACTGTTGATGAAGAGCTACTCCAATATGAAACTGAATTAATACTGGCAACCACCCTTCGTACTCAGATCATTGCTGGTAGTATTACGATATCCATTTTATTGGCTATTATCCTCGCCTATTTCATCAGTCGAAGTATTACTAAGCCATTAATTGAAACAAAAAAAGTGGCCTATCTTGTTACCGAGCATTCTAATTTTGATCTTCAGGTATCGATCGCCAGTGATGATGAAATCGGTCAACTTGGGGACTCCTTAAATAAGCTCATTACCAAAGTTAAACAATTACTCCATGAGCAAAGGGCTGCCACGGAAGAGCAATTAATCCAAGCCGAGAAAATGGCCAGTCTCGGTAGAATGTTGGCGGGGGTTGCCCATGAAATCAGCAATCCTGTTAACTTTATCTATGGAAATTTAGTGGCGGCTGATAACTATATCCAAGATTTATTCACGCTCCTAGATACCTACCAGGAATCTATCCCCAATCCTCCCAAGGCTGTTCAGAATGAGATTGATGCGATCGAGCTAGACTTTGTGACTGAAGATTTACCCAAACTCTTGCAGTCAATCAAGATTGGTGCTGAACGAACGCGCCAGATTGTTCTCAGTCTGCGAGATTTTTCCCGCGTGGATGAGTCTGAATCCCATCTGGTGGATCTGCCTGCTTGTCTGGATAGTACTCTCCTAATTCTCAATAATCGCATTAAGAAGGGGGTTGAAATTGTCCGCCAATACGGTGATGTGCCTAAGCCCGAAGGCTATACTGGCTTGCTCTACCAAGTTTTCATGAATTTATTAAGTAACGCCTTGGATGCGTTGGAAGAAGTAGATCCTGCTACCAAACCAGCCGACTGGCAACCAAGGATTTGTATTAACCTGGATCAACCCAACACTAGCCACGTCCAAATTCAGATTGTTGACAATGGCACAGGAATCGCAACTGCGAATGTTGACAAAATCTTCGAGGCATTCTATACAACAAAACCTAGGGGAGTGGGTACAGGCTTGGGCCTAGCGATTAGTCATCAAATTGTGGTAGAGAAACATGGGGGGGAATTGCAATGCCAAACCCAGGTTGGCGAAGGAACAACCTTTACTATTCGCCTCCCGCTCCACCTCCAGCGGGCTGCGACGGTTATCGAAGATTAACCGGTTGCGGTCTTGAACGATCGCGTTACTTAAACCCGGTTTGAAAAGTTCAGATGTGGGTACTTTGACGACTAACGTCGTCACTACAAACTTAGCAAGAATCGCACAGGCCGATTGCACTTCACCTTTAGTCAGATGGGTTAAGCATCGAAGGATGGGTTTCGCGCCAGCGATCGCCAACCTGTTTGACAAAACCAGCACAGGGTACGGCAATGAGAGCACCTAACAGGCCACCCAATTTCGCACCTATTAATAGCGAGATGAGAATCCAGACCGGGTTGAGGCCGATCGCTTCCCCCAAAATGCGCGGTACGATCACATTTTCATTGACCTGGAGTAGCCCTTCGCCAATGGCAAAGACCTTAAGGGCTAACCAAATATCCTGCCAAGCAATGAGCGAAACAACGACCAGTAAACTTAGGGTTCCCCCAAAGGGGATGAGGGTCATGAGGCCAATGGCTACGCCGAATAGCAGACCAAAGGGTACCTTGAGCAGGATCATCACGATCGTCATCACCGTACCGGCAATTAAAGCAACGATCGTCTGACCAATAAAGTAATTGTGGAAGGTTTGATTGAGAGACTGTTGTAGCTCATTGCCCATATTGGGAGGGAGCCACGAAAATAGCCCTTTCCAAACCCGTTCGCCATACAGGGAAAGGTAAAAGGAAAGTACGATTGTCAAAATAATATTTAAAAGACTGCCGATCGTATCAAAGGCAAGACTGAGCAATTGTTTGGCAAAGCGTTGCACCTGGGTCGAAATCCGATCCGCAATCTGGTTTAAAAGCCCTGTCACATCTACGGGTAAGTTTTGCTCGATCGCCCAATCCTGTAAAAGTTTAAGTTGCTGTTTACCGGCAACAAACCAACTTGGCAAAGAAATTACTAACTCATTTAATTGTTTGATAACTAAAGGTACAAAAATTACAATGAGGATTGTGAAAATTAAAGTTGCTAGCAGTAATACTGCCAGGACAGCTAGATTACGCTTGCCCCACCAACGCTGTAAAAATTGAATGGGATAATCGAGTAAAAAAGCAATTAGAGTTGCGATGATTAAAATATTTGGCAATGGCTGAAAATAATGAAATACCAACAATAAAACCCAGCCGTTTAGGGTGATCAATGGGATGGCTAAACCAAGTGTGGACCAGGAGAGAAGGCGAGTCGTGACTAACTTTAACATTAGCAGTATCCATCAAGATAAGATCAGGGTAAAAGTATGAACATTGTCGCTGCGCTGAATTAAATGAAAAGCAGTTTTTCCAAACAATATTTCTACAGAAACTTATCTCTGTTCTGATAGCGATCGCCTGAGGGTCGCGATCGGATTGAGCCAATGATATATTACCTGCTTCATCTGGTTAAAATCACGATAGATTTCCTGATTAAGCCATTGCCCGATCGCGTCCAAGGGTGAATAGACCTTCCCCACCCTCCAGGTTAGGTTTTGCCCCAGGGGGGTGAGGTGATTACCCGGAAGCACTTGGCTTGTTACCATTTGGGGAAAGCGGGGCAGTAATACCTGAGCAAGGGCTTGGGTTTGATCGATCTCGTCATTGGTAAACCGGATCAGCAAATTACGACGCGTTCCATAGTGTTGAGCCACCAATTGGGTCATCTCCTCTGGCGAGGGCGTAAACTCGACATCCTTGAGAAAGGTCGGTTCCAAAAAGCCCGATAGCTGTTCTACCAGGGGAATAGAACGCCGAACTGGGTAATTATTGTAGGAAATAAAGATATTCCCAGCCCGCTCAACTTCATAATTGCTATTGATTAAAAGATGGAGCTTACAGCCCATACTATGTCCAATCCCATAGATCGGCAGATAATAGGGAAGTAACCCCCGATCGCGCAATCGCTCCAAGGTGCGCTCAAAGCTGAGGAGAACAGTGTCAGCGATCGCGAAATGATCCAGCGTATTCACAAAAGGGGTGGCAATCACGGCATAGTGCTGCTGGTGTAATTCTTCTAAAAGGAGCCGATAGGTAACCTGGGGAATGGCGGCCACAAATGCCCCCCCCAGGAAGTGAACAATGCCGATGGGGCGCTTCGGCATCAGCACCCAGTTACCCCGAACGTCCTGCCAGTCCATACGTCGCTCCTGAAAACCCACTGACCGAATCGCTGTACCAGCTCCCGGTTGGCCCAGGAGAACGCAGCCAGGAGAACAAACCCGGATGACCAACCTGGATCGCCACGAGCCAGCCCTACCCATTTTGACATTCTCGCTAATACTACGTGAGTTCGACGCTCCTCACCCCAACCCCTCTGCCTGGAGGATAAGGGTTTACGGCCTGGTTTGCCACGGCTCACCCTCCCCCCTTGGGAGAGCAGGCGTTGGGGGGGTGAGGGCAATCGCCGGGTTATCGCACGCACCTGATCCCGGCGACCCATACTCTGACAAAGGCTTGTCCTGGTAGGCTAATTGCGACCCAGAATACGATAACGCCGGAGCAATCGTGCTTCACTGGGGAGAATGCCCTGGCTGGGAGTGGCCCCTATTGTGATCTAGGGTGACAATAGGAAAGATGGGGGCAGACGTTGAATGGGTGGTGGAGGTCGGAGCGTGTTACGTATGCCATTCAAAACCTGGATAGTGAGATTATCAGCCATCGTCCTATTCGTATCGTCCCTGACGATCGCCCTGCTGCTTGGCAATGCCCACCAACCCCAGCCCAATGCGTCTAGCGAACCAGCCGCCGTGACCCAGGCCACCCTCACGGGTGGTAAAATTATCTCCCAAGCCTTTGAGTTTGGTGATCTCCCCCCATCCCAACGGACGCAACAGCCCGGAACCCAACCCAAAATTCAGCCGTTACCGGCGAATACCGCGCCCTTCAGCCCGGTGGCTACCACTCCCCCTCAACAACGCACACCAGTGCCCAATGCCCTAGCTGCCTATGCCCCGAAGCAAGCCGTCGCCTTGGCCCACCCCACCAATTACGGCGATCGGGTACGGGTTGATGTCTACGGTAAACCGGTCCATAACGCCCTGCTCGTGGTGCTCCATGAAACCGTAGGGTCCGCTGCCAGTACGGTGGGCTTTTTCCAAACCCCTCACTACCGCGATGCGGAACAGGCCAGCTACCATACCCTGATCGATTTGGCGGGGACCATCGTTTACATCGTGCCGCCGGAAAAACGGGCCTATGGGGCAGGCAACTCCGTCTTTGAGGGTCCCAATGGTCCCGAAGCCGTAACAACTAAAATTGGACTCCCTCCCTCCGTCAATAACTTTGCTTACCACATCTCCCTGGAAACCCCGTCCGATGGCTTCCATAATGGGGCCAGACACAGCGGTTATACCGAGGCCCAATACCAATCCCTGGCCTGGTTAGTCGCCCAAACTGGCGTCCCCGCCGATCGCATTACCACCCACGCCGCCGTCGATCGCTCCGGTGAACGTCAAGACCCCCGCAGCTTCGATCGCGATCGCTTCGTAACCCAGTGGCACTTCTATACCCGTCAACTCGCCCAGGAGCACCAACCCCAACCGGGGTCCAATGGAGCCTGAAACTGAGAAGGAATGTTAAAAACTATTAAGGGAAAACAAAGACTGTCAACCAAATGCTTCAAAATAATTGCGGACGCTAGCAGCTTAACGCACCCCTTCCGGGCTAGCTGCCAAGTCTGCGGACACGGTAATCCCCTACCGTTATGGCGTAGGTCTTAGGGTCTAATCTGTAACGGAGAGCGCCGAGTCTGTCATCTTCCTTTACCTGGCTATCTGGCTTTCTAAAGAGGAATCCATAAATGAGTATTGTCACAAAAGCAATTGTGAATGCGGACGCTGAAGCCCGTTACCTTAGCCCCGGCGAATTGGACCGCATCAAGGCATTCGTCACGGGTGGTGAGCGTCGTCTTCGCATTGCCCAAACCCTGTCTGAGTCTCGCGAGCGCATCGTCAAGCAAGCTGGGGATCAACTCTTCCAGAAGCGTCCTGACGTGGTTTCTCCCGGTGGCAATGCCTACGGCGAAGAAATGACTGCGACCTGCCTGCGCGACCTAGACTACTACCTCCGCCTCGTCACCTACGGAATCGTTGCCGGTGATGTTACCCCGATCGAAGAAATCGGTGTTGTGGGTGTGCGTGAAATGTACAAATCTCTAGGCACCCCGATCGAAGCGGTGGCTGAAGGTGTACGGGCCGCCAAGGGCGTTGCCACGTCGCTGCTGTCCGCTGAAGATGCGCAAGAAGCCGCTGCCTACTTTGACTATGTGATTGGCGCATTGCAGTAACCCCTGCTGGCTGCGGACCCAATTTCGATTGGTAACCTAACCCACACTGAAACTGGTAACAATCAAAGGATTTAATTCTATGCAAGACGCAATTACCGCTGTCATCAACTCCTCCGACGTTCAGGGCAAGTACCTGGATGGTGCCGCCCTCGACAAGCTGAAGGCTTACTTCCAAACCGGCGAACTGCGGGTTCGGGCTGCAACCACGATCAGTGCTAACGCAGCTACGATCGTTAAGGAAGCTGTGGCGAAGTCCCTGCTGTACTCTGATGTCACCCGTCCCGGTGGCAACATGTACACCACTCGTCGCTATGCTGCTTGTATCCGCGATCTCGACTACTACCTCCGCTATGCCACTTATGCCATGCTGGCTGGCGATCCCTCCATCCTCGATGAGCGAGTGCTGAATGGCCTGAAGGAAACCTACAACTCCCTGGGGGTTCCCGTTTCCTCCACTATCCAAGCCATCCAAGCCATCAAGGAAGTGACCGCTAGCTTGGTGGGCGCTGATGCTGGCAAGGAAATGGGTGTATACCTCGATTACATCTGCTCTGGCCTGAGCTAAGGTCTGAGTAGTCCTGATTGGGCCTACGACCTGGGGCGTGGCGAGTGAGTGCTAGCCTGCTAAAGGCTGGTCTATAGGATCGGTTTTGGCAGTTTAGGATTGACTCTCAACCCCCAGGTTTTGCACGATTAGCGATAAGATTGCGCGATCGCCGCCTATCCCCATAGCAAACTGCTATCAATTTGCACGACGAAGCGCGGAGTTCTCCCTTCATTCTCCGAGTTTCTAGTGATTCATTCTATTTGCCCATCTATTTGCCCACCTATAGGAGCTATCTCGCCATGCGCATGTTCAAAATCACGGCTTGTGTTCCCAGCCAAACCCGCATCCGGACCCAACGGGAGCTTCAGAATACCTATTTCACCAAGTTGGTCCCCTTCGAGAATTGGTTCAGTGAGCAACAGCGAATCATGAAGATGGGTGGCAGTATTAAGAAGGTTGAACTGGCCACGGGTAAACCGGGTACCAACACGGGTCTTGCCTAAGTTTGGCATGGGCTAGGGTATGCCCGTCGCACGGGGATATCCTTCACCTTAATCTTGAGCATCATCATCCGGGAGTGGCGTCGAGGCTACTCCGCTTTTTTATGGGCCTCCGTCTACGGAAGGGGGACTCAGAACCCGTTCGCTAGGGGGGGGGCGGTGCTAAGTTAGGCGGTGCTAACGTTGCGCATTCAGGATGGCCAGGAGTTCGCTGAGGGTACTGTGGACAGATTCGTGGGTGTATTCGTCATGGGGATGGGCTGGTTGACCCGGTTGTTGAAAGTAGGGACGCTCATCATAAAGCTGTCCCCAGCGCATATCGACTTGTCGGACAAATTCATACAGTAGGGAAGGCTGCTTGACGATCGCGTTAAGCAGTTCGTATAGCGCTTGTAGCGGCCTATCGAGGTGCTGACTGAGGGGCGACTCGGTTTTTACCCAGGTTTGCAGCGTGGACTTCAGGACGCCAGAGGTATCCGATAGGTGACGATCGAGGAACAGGCGAATCTCGGCTTCGGCTTGCAGCGGTCGGGGGATGGGGGATTCGCCCTTGAGGAAGGAGCCGCCTTCTTGGGCAATGATGTCCGCGATCGTCCATTCTCGGCCTGCCCGCATTTCGCGTTCTAGGTCAGACAGCCCTACGGCTTGGGGATCGGATTCAGGTGGGTTGGCTGCTGGGGGCATTACGCATCCCCTCCTGGTAACTGAGGACGGAGCGTCATTGGGGATATCGGTCTAGGCATAGGGTTCAACATACCCCTTAGAGACGACGCAAAAAGTCTTCGAGCAGATCGATGAGGGTGACCTGGCATTGCATCGGCAACAGATCGGCGAGGGGTATCTCACAACGCCCCCCCCCTAACTTGACGGGGATAGATTGCAGGATTGCCTGGACGCGATCGGAATCCACCGTCCCCGTCGCGAGCATGGGATAAAGCTGCTCGGCGAGGGGGGTATGAAGATGGGCGTTGGCCAGATACAGGTGCCACTTGGCAATATCCATGTAGATGTTATCGCCAATTTCCGCCGCAAGGGTTTCAATGACTTCGGTCGTGTTTGCATAGGCCATAGCGATATCTTCCTCCATCCATCACATACCTACCCCCCAATCCCTGCCCCTGGGGTACTAGGGGCCTTTCCCCTCGGAAGGATTAGCGGCGGTGTAGTCCGCGATCGCAAAAATATAAACCCCGTGGCTGATGAGGGCGATTAACCAAAGGCCCGTCACCTGGATTGCCCAGGTAGCCGTCGTATGGTGCAGGGTTTGGACAAACCAAAGCGCCGAATTGGTCGCGGCAAAAATTGCAACATGCAACGCAAAATTCATGCGATCGTCCAGACGACGATAGGCGGGGTCTTGGCGATTGGGTTTACGGGGCCAACGGGGCGGCATAGGGCGACTCTACAATTGCAAATTAAATGCCAGATATCGGCACAACATCTATGCCCAGTGTACGGGATTTCTGGAGGGCTGGCACGTTGACGCTTTTCCGCACGTGAACCCGTTTCTGCACCCATGCGGGCATGGGGTGCCCCGCCCATTGGGGGCGGGTACCATCAGACAAGCCCTAGGTGGGCACGGCCAGTGTCTCTGACAGATAGCCGAGCTTTTGCAGCGTTGTGATCACCTTAGCCAAACTCTCGGCTAGGGTTTCCTGATCCGTGTGGCACTCCACCTCTGGCTGGAGTGGAGCCTCATAGGGATCGTCAATGCCCGTAAATGCCTTAATCTCCCCAGCCCTTGCCTTTTGGTATAGACCCTTGACATCCCGCTCTTCGCAGACTTGCAGCGGCGCATTGACATAGACTTCCACAAAGTTGCCAATCCGCTGCCGCACCTCATCCCGAATCTCGCGATAGGGAGAAATGGCAGAGACGAGCACTAGGACATCATTCCGTGTCAGCAGATGGGCAACAAAACCAATTCGGCGAATGTTTTCATCCCGATCGGCCTTGCTAAATCCCAGCCCCTTGGTCAAATTCTGACGCACAATATCGCCATCCAGGATTTCAAACTTAATTCCTTGCTCCTTCAACCACTCTGCTAGGGCATGGCTAATCGTCGTTTTACCAGCCCCACTTAAGCCGGTAAACCAAACAGTAACCCCTTTCTTTAGCATCCTCGTTATGTTCTCCATTTTTTGGAAGGGGGAAGGTCTACTACCCCAGTCCCTAACTTCCAATTTCACGACATTCTTAAAACTATCACAGTTTACCCCCCTCCCTGGCCCCTCATCGCGTAGACTGCCATACTTAACACCCTTAACCAGGGTCGGTTTTCGGTTAGCGTTGAGCCTACGAGACCTACCACGCTCATTTTGTTAGGCTGTACCGTCTTCTATGTAACTTACTAAATATAGCACTGCTACAACCGTTCCCTTGCTAATGAAGTGCTGTCAAGCCTTACAAATAAGGGGCTTAAGCCCCTTGTCTATACACCAGATATAGAAGTGCTGTATGCCCAGTAAGTTACAAGTAATTAGCGCACGTTCCTTCACAAGGCTGCAAAAGACTTTACTGCCGCGAGAAAGACTATAATGCCTATGATTTTAACGATAAATTAGAATGACAGGATCTTGGTAAACAAGAACCTAAACAAGTGGCGCAATTTTTCGATTAAGATTATTTAGAATATCATTACTATTCAATCTTGTTCAATTTTGCTTCTGAATACTGATAATTATTTAGATGATTCGGAATTAATTTTTTGCTACAAATTTGCAATTTAAATCTGAAGTGCTATGCTCAGAAAATTGACCCAACAGTTTTCGGTTTAATGATGCGCTCTGCTAAAATACTTCAGCTTTTGGTGGCCAGTCTGATGGCCATTGGCTTAATCTCGCGGCTGGCACCGTTGTTTAGCCCCCCGCGCCTACTACGCCAATTTCCGACTGAGGATGGCTATTTAATGCTGACGATCGCGCGGAACATCGGGATTGGCAATGGCATGAGCACGGCCAACGGCACGATCCCCACGAATGGAACCCAGCCCCTCTTCACCCTCATCCAGGCGGTAGGGTTTTGGCTAGCGGGAGGGGAGAAGACCACCGGCGTTGTCATGGCTTTGGTCTTACAGGTCGTCTTTAGCTTGGCCGCCGCTGCCCTCTTATTTTTACTAGCCAATGCGGTCTTACGGGAGCGGGAACAGGCTCAGGAAATGGCCGCACTGATCACGGGCCTGTGGTATGCAAGTGCGATCGTTGTTCCCCACAGCATGAATTGTTTGGAAACCGGACTCTATGGCCTTATGGTCTTGCTATCGGTTTATGTCTGGTATCAGCATGAACGCGATCGGGCGGACACCCAGTTGCACCTGATCTTTGCCCTTCAGTTGGGGGTGCTTCTAGGGCTGACCTTTTGGGCCAGAAATGATGCCGTTTTCCTCGTCGCGGCGATCGTGGGTTGGCATACCCTATTCGGGCTGATTGGGCCAGCGCCACGATCGGAGCTACCGCGACGGCTAGGCGAGTCGTTCATCATGGGTATGACTGCCCTACTGACCGTTAGCCCGTGGTTAATCTATAACAAGGTGAACTTTGGCAGTATTGTTCCCATTAGTGGGAAGGCCCAGTCAGCCTTGGCTAGGTTCGGCAATAATGTCCTGGAATTACCCAGCAAACTTTTTGAATATGCCGGGATTATTCTGCCCGTTCCGTCTGCCCTTGAGCGCTTGCCCTGGTTGCTGGGAGTAACTTCCCTATTGGCGATCGCCTATCTGATCCTTTTGGGCTGGGCGGCGGTGCGCCTCATGCAGCCACAGGAACGGATCTGCTTCTATGTGATGGCGACCTATGGTGGTTTATTGGTCTTTTACTACGGCTTTCTATTTGGCGCTCCCCACTTTGTCAGCCGCTATTTATTCCCCCTTTCGCCCTTTTTTGCCCTTTTCACCGTAGCTATGGTCGGCGCCGGGGTTAGGCGTTGGCCAGCCGGGGGACTCATCCCCCGTTTACTCCCCTATGGGGGCCTTGCTTTACTGGTTTTGGTTTTGTTATTAAATGCTCGGCTGTATAAGCTGGGCACCACCCATGAACACTTTCAAGTGGTGGGCTGGGTTGACCAAAATGTTGAAGCGTTGACCTGGGTGGGGGCGGTTCAGACGGGGACCTTAGGGTTTTTCCACGATCGCACCATTAACCTGGATGGGAAAGTCAATCCGCAAGCGCTGGATGCGGTGCTCAAACGCCAGATCCCGACCTATGTTGTGGAAGCAACGTTTGATGATCAGGGTCGGCAAATTGACTATTTAGTAGATTGGGTTGGGATTGCGGGTTGGATGGAATTGGAGCCGATAAAGTCTCATTTTGAATTGCTTGTTAAAGACGAACAGCAAAATTTAGCTGTGTTACGACGTCGCAGCAATTAACCCTAGGGGGCGCAGGGGGAGGATTGCTGATAGACTAGCCCCCAGGCACGGCGGGTTGGACCGCCGCCGCCCTGACTTTGCTATTCACGCGCGTGAGCACCCATGTCCTTAGGTCAAGAACCGCCCCAACACCTGAAATCATCGCTGTCCTACTGTGGGCGCAAGTTTAACTTTGAGGTTTCGCGGCTACGCTTACCCAATGGCGCGATCGGGGATTGGGAGTGCATTCGCCATCCCGGCGGTGCCCTAGCCGTGCCCGTAACCGCTGACGGCCAACTGGTCCTCGTGCGCCAATACCGCTTTGCCGTGTGTGGCCGCCTGCTGGAGTTTCCCGCCGGGACCGTGGAGCCGCACGAGAGTCCCCTGGTAACAATTCAGCGTGAACTGGAGGAGGAAACTGGCTATCACGCCGATCGCTGGCAATCCTTGGGCAAATTTCCCCTGGCCCCAGGGTATTCCGATGAGTTTATTTACGCCTACCTGGCCCAAGATTTACACCTGATCGACACCCCGCCAGAACAGGATCTTGATGAGGATATCGAGGTAGTTCTGCTGACACCCACAGACCTGGAGCAGGCAATCCTGGCTGGTGGTGCGATCGATGCCAAAACGATTGCCAGCTTCTTCCTCGCCCGTCCTTACCTGGAGTAATCAGATCTGGAGCAATCGGGCGGGGCGATCGTCTAAGCGAATCCCTTCCCCCGCTGGGGAGAGGTAGGCAGGCACAAGCATTTATCCAATTGGGCACGGAGGGTGGCGTGGTCCAAATCCTGGCCAATCAACACCAGTTGGGTTTGGGGTTTGCCTTTCCACGCTTCATCATCCAAGGAAAAGCGCTTGCCACTGAGGTGAAAAATGTGCCGTTTCGGGCTTTCGTCAAACCAGAGAATGCCCTTGGCCCGGAAAACCGTGGCGGGCAGTTGGTTGTCCAAAAAGTGTTGGAACTTGCGGATTGAAAAGGGCCGATCGCTTTGGAACGACAGGGAGGTGAACCCGTCAACGGCCAAATGATCGGACGCCGGGTGATGGGCGTGATCGTGCCCATGCGCATGTTCGCAATGGCCGTGGTCGTGATCGCAATGGCTATGGTCATGGCCGTCATGGGGGTGCCCATCGTGCGCATGTTCGCAATGGCCGTGGTCGTGATCGCAATGGCTGTGGTCGTGCCCATCGTGGTCCTGTTCGTTGTGGGCGTGATCCGGCGTGCGATCGGGGCTGGGATTGAAATACTTATCGGACTCAAACAGGCCCACACTCAGGATCAGCGGCAAGGGGACATTCCCCTTCACCGTCCGCAATACCCTGGCATCCTTCTTGATATCGCGGATACGGACCTCCAGCAGATCCAGCTCCGCCGCATCCACCAGATCGGCCTTATTTAGCAGAATAATGTCCCCGTAGGCAATTTGATTATAGGCAGCCTGACTGTTGAAGAGATCCAGGCTGTAATTTTCAGCATCCACGAGGGTAATAATCGAGTCCAGACGGGTCAGGTCCCGCAACTCCGTTCCCAGGAAAGACAGAGCCACGGGCAGGGGGTCCGCCAACCCTGTGGTTTCAACGACCAGATAGTCTACCCGATCCTGACGTTCCAGCACCTTGTAGACAGCCTCAATCAGATCATTGTTGATCGTGCAGCAGATGCAGCCATTACTTAGCTCCACCATGTCATCGTCGGTGGCGATGATCAGTTCGTTGTCAATGCCAATCTCGCCAAACTCATTGACCAAGACCGCTGTCTTAATTCCCTGCTGGTTGCTGAGAATGTGGTTCAGCAGGGTGGTCTTGCCGCTGCCCAGGAAACCCGTGATGATGGTGACGGGCATCCCATGCTTGGGGGTGTCCATAGCGATCGCGGGGGCGGGGGAAAGGGTGGATTGCGTCATAACCGACTATTGTGGGGGAAAGCGAAGGACTTATCCATGAGCCTAGCAAAAATTTTGCTGATCCTGCGGCAAGATTTGGCCGCCAGGGTTGGTGGCATCAGGATAGACTCATGGCGGCGATCAGCCGGAATTGCCACAGCCGCCTTGCGAGGGGAGCCGTCCTGATTACTGGTTAAGGCAAGGGGCACGACTAGGTATCTTGGGCGTAGGCATGGTTCAATATTACTCATCCTTTTACGAGTATTTACATGACAGCAACGACGGAAAAGCCGACCCTGGCATTCAGCCCCTCAGCCAACGTCGAGTTTCAATTAAAAGATGTTATCAAGAGCATTCCCCGCGAGTATTTTGAGAAAAATCGTCTGAAAGCCTGGTTTAACGTTTGCCTCAGTATTGCTGCTGTCAGCCTTGGCTATGTGGGCATTGCCTACCTGCCCTGGTATTTGCTGCCAGTTGCCTGGTTTTTTACCGGGACGGCCCTCACGGGTCTGTTTGTGATCGCTCATGACTGTGGTCACCGCTCTTTTGCCAAACGCCGCTGGGTGAACGATGTTGTCGGTCATGTGTTAATGTTGCCGCTCATCTATCCTTTCCATAGCTGGCGGTTACTGCACAACCATCACCATGCCCATACCAATAAGCTGGAGGAGGATAATGCGTGGCGGCCTTGGACGGCGGAGGAGTATGCCAACGCTAGCCCTTTTATGCAAGGGTTTTATCGATCGCTCCGGGGGCGTTTGTGGTGGCTAGCCTCGATCGCCCATTGGGCCACCCTCCACTTTGACCCACGCCAGGTCGCCCCGAAACATCGCAATCAGGTCAAGTTGTCGATCGCGGTGGTGGCTATTTTTGCGGCGGTCTTCTTCCCTACCTTGATCCTGACGACGGGGGTATGGGGCTTTGTGAAGTTTTGGCTCATGCCCTGGTTAGGCTATCACTTTTGGATGAGCACCTTCACCCTGGTTCACCATACTGATCCGCAGGTCCAGTTTTATCCTGCGGCCCAATGGCATGAAGCGTATTCCCAACTGGCGGGTACTCTCCACTGCACCTATCCCCGCTGGGTGGAAATCCTTTGCCACAATATCAATGTGCATGTGCCGCATCATATTTCGGTTGCCATCCCGTCCTACAATCTACCGATGGCTTACGCCAGCCTGAAACAAAACTGGGGAAACTATATCCAGGAACGGAATTTTTCCTGGTCCATGATGAAGGGAATTGTCGATGAGTGTCATCTCTATGATCCGAGCGTGGCTTACCGACCCTTTGACACCGATCGCTAAGTAGACTTAGCCGCGTTCAGTCAGCGCTAGCAACCGTTCCGGAGAGTTAGGACAGCAAGGTCTGACTCTCTTTTTTTCTTGCTATCGTGGTTTTTAAGTTTCTAACTAAGCAATCCACGCTGTCAGCCTTGCGGGTAAGCCCCGTGCTGCCAAGCGACTTATGCTCGTCAGCCGTGGCTGGTGTCAGGGTTGACCTTGGCTCGGGTGGCAATGGCCAAGGCGTTGGGTGAATGGTGGGGGTAAGCGGTTTGGAAGGGGTCGTGCAGATGGGGCTAACCCTACTGCTGGGCGGGAGTGTGGGCTGGGTGATCGCCGACTGGTGGGGGCGACGGGAACGGCAGCGCCTGATCGCCGATCGTCAGCAGATGGAAGCGGTCTTGCGCCGGGGTGAGGCCCAGTACCAGGCAATTTTGACGGCAATCCCGGATCTGATGTTTCGGGTCAGTCGGGAGGGCATTTACCTGGGCTATGTCAAAACCAATGCGCTGATTGATCTCTTGCCTCAGAATTATGATCCCATTGGTCGGCATTTATCGGAATATCTGCCGCCGGAGGTTGTCGAGCGCCAAATGCGGGTGATTCAGCAGGCACTGAATAGCCAACAATTACAAATTTATGAACAACAGAATGTGATTCAGGGCCACATCCAATATGAAGAGGTGCGGGTGATTCCCTGTGGACCGGCTGAGGTGCTGTTTATTATCCGGGATATTAGCGATCGCAAACAAGCGGAACTGGATCGGCAGCAGGCAGAGATGGACCTACGACGGGCCAATGAACAACTCGAAGCACTATCCCGCACCGATCCCTTAACCCAGTTAGCCAACCGCCGCCACTTTGATCTATACCTTCAGCAGGTATGGCAACAGGCCGGACGCGATCGCCAGCCCCTTTCGCTGATTTTATTTGATGTGGATTACTTCAAGTCTTTCAATGATACCTATGGGCATCAGGCCGGAGATGCCTGTTTGGCACAAATTGCCCAAGCGGCTCAGCAAAGCCAGCGATCGCAGGATTTGGTCGCCCGCTACGGCGGTGAGGAATTTGCCGTCATTTTGCCCCAAACGAATGCGATAGGGGCCAGAACGGTCGCGATCCAACTGTGTCGTCGGATTGCTCAGTTGGCGATTCCCCATGCAGGGTCACAGGTGAGCGATCGCATCACCATTAGTCTGGGGATGAGTACCCTGGTGCCCATGCCGCCTTTCCAACTTCAGGATTTAATTCTTCAGGCGGATGCCGCACTCTATGAAGCCAAACGCCAGGGCCGCGATCGTTACATTCAATATGCTGCCACCTCAATCCCAGCACAAACCGATTCGGGGTGATGCAGGCCAACCGGCGATCGTGATGTTGAACCCTGATGCGTTGGCGTCGTTGCTGGAGACGTTAGAGATTTTGTCCGATCGTGCGTTGATGGCCAGTATTCGGGAGGGGATGGCGCAGGCTGAGGCGGGGCAAACGGTAAGTTTAGAGATGGCCCAGGAGCAATTGATCTTGTGGGATAGCCATCTGGGCTGTTGCTGCGCACAAAAAGTTGTTGCTGACATGCCGAGATGGCTATCCCACCCTTCCCCGCCGCCAACTGTCCAGACAGCCCAAGCAAAGTTGTAGAATAAGCACTTGACCCTTAGGAGCGAGTGGCCCGCCTGCCGTGCCCTCCAGACTCTCCTTGTCGGCGCGATCGCCCACGAATTTGCATGGCAATTTTACATGGTACCTGGCTGACAGCAGCCCAATTGACGGCCCACTCCCCCCGCCTCATCTCCGATGCCATCCCCGCCTTCCCCGATGGGGGAGCCTGGTTTCTGTGGGGAGAGGTTTGGCGTAAACCCCAGGTGCCCCGCGCCACGATGCCCAGCCCCGTGCCCCTCCCCCTAGCCCTGGATGGAGAAGGGCTAGAGCGGGAATTGCAAAGCCGTCACCAAGCACAGCAGTTATATTGGCCGGAAGCCTTTGGGCAAGTTGGGCAGGTGTTGACGATCGCCCTACCCACGGTGATCACGGACACGGCGCTCATCCCCCACCATTCGGCGACGGCATTAATAGGGGCGGAGGAAACAGCGCCGGATGCGGGGGACGCTAGTTTATACCCGTGGCAGGTGGAGGGATATTGCCTGACGCCCTTGCAGGCGATGCAGTTTCTCCAATCCTTGCCCCTGGGGTTAACCAACCGGGAGACCGATTTTATCGGACCCGATGTGCGATTTTGGTCCCATGTGGCCCGCTGGGGATTGGATCTGTTGGCCCGCTGTAAGTTTTTGCCCGGATTGCGACTGGTAAACGCGGGACTGGGTGCGGGCACACCGACCACGGCGATGCGTCAAGAGCGTCGGAAAGCGATCGCCGACTGGCAACCCTTGCTGGACAGTGCCCTCGATCAATCCCGTTTGGAAGCCTTTGCTCAACAAATACCCCCGGCCTGTCGGTTCTATCAACCCGCTCCCCTGGAGGATGTCGCGGCGATCGTTCTCCCCCCGACCTCCCACAGCCTGATTCGCAGCTTTTTGCACGGCATTATCGATGCCCAGGTGCGAGCGGTGGCCCAATCCCAACCCTTGCCGACGAACCCCTCTCCCCTAGGCCAGTGGCTACGAGCACTCCGCGAGGACGAACCGGAATTAGTGTTAGAACCGGAAACCCGCGATTCTCAGACAGAGGTGCTACGCGAACGCCTCTTGGCCGCCCTGACCACCTGGAGCCGCCCCGTCCAGCCCTACCTGAGTGGGCAACGGCTGTTCCATGCCTGTTTTTCCCTGCAAACCCCGGTGCAGGAAGGGGGCGATTGGCGGCTAGACTACGGTTTACAGGCAGTAGATGATCCCAGTTTTGTTGTGGATGCGGCCACGATTTGGGCGCAGTCGGGGGACACATTGAATTACCAGGGCCGGACGATCGCTCAACCCCAGGAAACCCTGCTCATGGGGTTAGGGTTAGCTGCCCGCCTCTATCCGCTGTTGGGGGAAAGCCTGGAAGTTGAACGTCCCCAAGCCTGTACGCTGACGCCGCTCCAAGCCTACGAATTTCTCAAGGCTGGGGTGTGGCGCTTGCAGGAAAATGGGCTGGGGGTGATCTTGCCTCCCAGTCTGGCCCAGCGGGAAACCTGGAGTAATCGGTTGGGCCTCAGTATTCAGGCAACGGCGGGGAAACGGCCCCAAGCCTTGGGGTTGTCGAGTTTGCTCAACTTTGAGTGGCAGTTGGCGATCGCGGGTCAAACCCTGTCCCAGGCCGAATTTGAACGCCTAGCGGCCCTTAACAGTCCCTTGGTGCAGATTAACGGCCAGTGGGTGGAGCTAAGGCCCCAGGATGTGAAGGCAGCACGGGCCTTTTTCGCCGAGCGACCGGAGCAGCGCACCCTATCCCTGGAGGAAGCCCTGCGGTTGAGTACGGGCGATACCCAGGCGATCGCTAAGTTACCGGTGGTGAACTTTGAAGCAACGGGGGCGTTACAGGAATTATTGGCTACCCTGACCAACCCGCGATCGCTCACCCCAATTGACCCACCCCGCGAGTTTCGCGGCGAATTGCGGCCCTACCAGGCACGGGGAGCGGGTTGGCTAGCGTTTCTGGAGCGCTGGGGCCTGGGGGCTTGCCTCGCCGATGACATGGGGTTGGGGAAAACGATCCAATGCATTGCCTTTTTGCTGGCTTTGCAGGAACAGGGCGCTCTTGATGCGCCAGTTTTACTGATTTGTCCCACCTCGGTGCTGGGGAACTGGGAGCGGGAGGTGCGGCGCTTTGGCCCGACCCTGAAAACCCTAGTCCACCACGGCGATAAACGGGCCAAGGGGAAATCCTTTGAACGGGCAGTCAAGGGTAAACAGTTGGTGATTAGTAGCTATGCCCTGGCCTATCGTGATCTCAAGGAATTCCAACAAATCCAATGGCGGGGGCTAGTGATTGATGAGGCCCAAAATGTGAAAAATCCCCAGGCAAAACAGGCGCAAGCGATCCGGGAACTCAACGCCCGTTTTCGCATTGCCTTGACGGGGACACCGGTCGAAAATCGACTGTCTGAACTCTGGTCGATTATGGATTTCCTGAATCCCGGTTATCTGGGACCGCGCCCCTTTTTCCAACGCCGCTTTGCCATCCCGATCGAGCGCTATGGCGATACGGATTCCTTGCAAACCCTGCGATCGTTGGTGCAGCCCTTTATTCTGCGTCGCCTCAAGACCGATCGCGACATTATCCAGGATCTCCCGGAAAAGCAAGAGATGACCGTCTTCTGCGGCCTTTCCCCAGAGCAGGCCACCCTCTACCAACAAACCGTCGATCACACCCTGGCGGCCTTGGAAGCTGCCGAAGGGATACAGCGGCGGGGGATGATTCTGGCCCTCTTGATGAAGCTCAAACAAATTTGCAACCATCCGCTCCTCGGTAAGCCCGATCCCAATTCGCCCCCTGTCCGTAAAACCCAAACGACGAAAACGGGTCGCACTAAAATAGGCACCGCAGCGGTTACTAACCCCCATTTCTCCCGCAGTTCCGGCAAGTTGCAACGGTTAGATGAAATGCTAGAGGAGTTGCTCGAAAATGGCGATCGTGCCCTGATCTTCACCCAATTTGCCGAATGGGGAAAACTGCTCAAGGCCCATTTGGAAACCCGACACCGCCGGGAAATCTTTTTCCTCTATGGGGAAACCCGCCAGAGCCAACGCGAGGAAATGGTCGATCGCTTCCAGCATGATCCCCAAGGTCCACCCATTATGATCCTGTCCCTGAAGGCGGGGGGGGTGGGGTTGAACCTAACCCGCGCCAATCATGTATTTCACTACGATCGCTGGTGGAATCCCGCCGTGGAAAATCAGGCCACCGATCGCGCCTTCCGCATTGGTCAGACCCGTAATGTCCAGGTGCATAAATTTGTCTGTTCTGGAACCTTGGAAGAGAAAATCCATGACCTGATTGAAAGCAAAAAAGCCCTCGCCGAACAGGTGGTTGGTGCCGGCGAAGACTGGTTGACGGAACTGGATACGGATCAACTGCGCACGTTGTTATTGCTCGATCGCACGGCTGTGATTGAAACCACGGAGGAGTAATTTCTCATCAAGAACTCCGCAGTCGATCGCGATAGGCTTGACTATCCAGCCCGTTGCCAGTGGCCATCCTCGGATCAATATTGCGGCGCAATTCGGCAATCCGATCGCGGGTATTGGGATGGGTACTCAGGAAAGTCGGCATTGACCCCCCTCGCCCCAACAGTTTTTCCATAAAGCTCACCATTGCTGTCTGGGCATAGCCCGCTTGGCCGAGCATCCGCAACCCACGACTGTCAGCGTCGAACTCATCCTGGCGGCTCCGGGGACGGCGCAGGGCTAACTCAACCCCTAACTGCACAGCCCGGTTGGTATCAACCTCCGCTGCGGTCGCCACCCCTTGGGCGATCGCGACTTCCCGCATTTGCTTCACCAAGTGCCGCCCTTCAATATGACCAATTTCGTGGGCAATCACGCTGGCTAACTCCGCCTCATTCTCCGCTGCCTCCAGCAAGCCGCGATTAACATAGACAAAACCACCCATTGTGGCAAAGGCATTAATCCCCCGATCTTCAACCACCTGGAATGTATAGTTAATCCCCGATCGCTCACTTGCATTAACCAACCGTTGGCCAATTTCATTGACGTAGGTCGTCGGGGCGCGGTTGTTGGAAATTCTGACCTGCCGTTGGAGTTGGCGATCGATTTGGGCACCGATCTGCATCTCCTGGCGAGGGGAGAGGCTCGACAACTGCAAAATCTGCACCCCCCGGAGGAGCAATTGTCCCCAGGGAAGCGCTTGGGCCGCTGACGGTGTCCCAACCCCGATGCCCAGGGTTAGCAAAAATCCCAGGAAGGCACAGGTCAAACGGCGTTGTACCCGATCCATGCGTGAGAAAAACTGTATCATGACTATTCTGTGAGGAATATATTAACGGCAGCAGCAAGCGTAAACCGCAGCGAAGGGGGGCATTCCCCCAGCTAGCAGGGGCCTCATCTCCGAAAGGCATTGGCACGAACCCTCATCACCTGATCACAGACGACGTGTGCTTATCCCATAAGTTTCCGCCCTCTTAGGGTTAGCATTCCCAGGTTTTTGCGCTAAGTAAGCAATCTCTGCGATGATCCTAGATCGAATTTCCGTGATTGTGCCGGTTCTCAATGAGGCCAGCATCCTGCCAGAAACCCTGCACCACCTTGCAAGGGCCAGCCAAGGGGAGTGGCACCCGGGTCAACCAACCGCGACGCTTGAAGTCATTGTTGTGGACGGGGGCAGTACTGACCCAACCGTGGCCCAAGCCCAGGCTTTAGGGGTGACGCTTCTCCACAGTGCCGCCGGACGTGCCCAGCAAATGAATACCGGAGCCGCGATCGCCACCGGGGAGATTCTCCTGTTCCTCCATGCCGACACCCACCTACCGCTGGGATTCCCCACCCACATCCGCACCGCATTGGCCACCCCTGGCACGATCGCAGGGGCGTTTGATCTGCGCATTGCCGGTGATCTGCCCGGTTTACGCTGGGTGGAATGGGGGGTTTACTGGCGATCGCGGCTGTTCCGGCTGCCCTATGGCGACCAGGCGTTGTTCTGCCCAGCAGCCATTTTTCACGCCTTGGGGGGGTTCCCAGACCTGCCGATTATGGAAGATGTAGCCTGGGTGCGTCGCTTGCAAACACAAGGTAAGCTGGCAATCGTGCCAGAGACCGTGGTCACCTCGGCGCGGCGTTGGCAACAACGGGGGGTTTGGCAAACAACCTTGTTGAACCAGGCCATTCTCCTGGGATATGCCCTGGGGATACCGCCCCAGCGACTGCGATCGTGGTATCACCGTCCAGCCCAGCCCATTCTCCGTAAAAACATCCAATGAGGTCATGACAGATCACCCATTCGGGGGAGGGAACTTAGTGCGGAAATCCCGCATCATCGCGTGTGTTCACCCATAGCACGATTGGATAACCCTTTGGACTGACTCCGCTGCCGACTCTGTATTTACACGCAAGTATGCAGCCTCCTGAGCAATCCCCAGTGCTTACCCCAACTGCTGACCCTGATTCCCCTGCATAACCAGAAGGAGCCTTGATGATGAATGCTGGCCAACCAACCACAAGCGAGCTATGGACATCCGGAACCAACCTCCGTCGCTCGTATTTGTGCGTTGATTTGCAAACGGTCTTCGATCGCCTGGAAAGGGGGGGCCCCTGCGCGATCGATGCGAAGCAATTACGGCCTGAATCCCTTGCCAACGGTCATGCTCAGCCCTGTTTAGGTGAGTAGCAACGCCTGGGGTTGAGCAATGGCAATCGCCGCTTGGGGGATACCCTCTCCCCCTGGCTGGGGGCGGGTTCATCCGGTGGGGCCGTGTTGGTAAAGATGTTTGGGCCACTTTGCCGGACTAGTAAAATTAGGGAAATCCTATTTGAGTCCTATTGGAATCAGGTGGAATCAGGTGCTATCTGGATTAAGAAACGGGCCTCAGGGCTAACCAGCCGCGCGATCGCTGCCTTTCCTTTGCGGACTGGTTGTGTCCCCTTGCACTGACCGATTTGCACCAGGTAAGAACGCTCGACGCAGGAGAAGACCCCTGCCGCAACTGCACTAGGCCAGGGTTTCAGGACAGTAGCCCAGCCCCCGCACAAACTGGCTACGAAAAGCCTCGATCTCCTGGCTATCCGGTAACCCGTGGGAAACGATCGCCACCTGGTAGCGGCGCATAACTTCGATGGGGGATTGGCCAATTTCCAGGCTCCACAGTACCATTTGCAGACGGGCATCTGCTTCGTAGGGAATCCCCAATTCATTCAAAAAGGCGCGGAAATCGCCCGCTCGTTGTGGATCAAGGGTATGGCGCAGTTTGACCCGTACAACCCAACCATCAATACGGTGGACAACGGTTACAAATTGGGCACCCAATTGCGGGTGGGAATGGAGATATTCGACCACTCGCATCGTCAGACTGGCGTTGGCAAGATAGTAGAGGTATTGCATATCACCTCTGGACAAAGCAACAATGCTACATTCCTATTGTCTCTGGGAGTTCCGTTGGCTCATAGGGGAAAAGTCCCCAACTTCGGGGCTGAGAGATGGGGAACTTCACCCAAAGTTTTAGATTTCCTTCACCTTTCGTGCCGTCGTGACACCTTATTAAATTAGGGATATGCGTGTTGTGCAAACCTGATCTGTCCTTGGAAGCTCATCCAACTCCTGATCGCACCCTGGCAGCCTATGACTATGACCTGCCTGCTGACCGGATTGCCCAGAATCCGGTTACGCCTAGGGACAGTTCACGCTTGCTGGTGGTGGCATCGCCCACGGAGCACTACCATAGTGTGTTTCGTGAGCTGCCGAATTGGTTGCGGCCAGGGGATCTGCTGGTTCTCAACGACACCCGCGTGATTCCGGCCCGTCTCTATGGTCGTAAAAGCAGTGGGGCCGCGATCGAGATTCTCCTCCTGGAACCCCAACACCAGTCCCCCTCTGGCCAGCCCCTCCCTCCCCACTGTTGGTTGGCCCTAGTACGTCCCGGCAAGCGTATGAAGGTGGGATCACGGCTTTACTTCCAGGCGGAACCCAAGGTGGACGGGACGCCTCCCCTCTCCCTGACAGCAACGGTGTTAGCCAAGGATGCCGCCACCGGGGGACGACTGATCCAATTTGACTTACCCGAAACAGCCTCGCTGGAAACCTACCTGGATGCCCTGGGGCAAATGCCCCTGCCCCCCTACATTGATCACAGTACTGCCGAACCCGATCGCTATCAAACCGTCTATGCCCGCGAGCCAGGGTCAGCGGCGGCCCCAACAGCAGGCCTGCATTTTACCGAGTCCTTATTCACACGCCTGCGGGAGCGCGGGATTGAGCAAGCCTTCATAACGCTGCACGTGGGTGTGGGCACATTCCGCCCGGTGGAGGCGACGGATATTACGGCCCATGCGATGCATTCCGAGTGGTTTGATATTCCAGCCCCAACGATCGCCAAGATTCAGCAGACCCAGGCCAACGGGGGACGGGTGGTTGCGGTGGGCACGACCGTCGTCCGTTCCCTCGAAGGAGTGGTAAAGGAGACGGGCAGTCTCCAACCCTTCCGGGGGAAAACCAATCTGTTTATCTACCCTGGTTATCAATGGCAGGTGATTGATGGCGTGATTACGAATTTCCATCTGCCCAAATCAAGTTTATTAATGCTAGTCAGTGCGTTCCTAGGGCGGGAGCGGGTGTTGGCGCTCTATCACGAGGCGATCGCCGAGCAATATCGGTTTTATTCCTTTGGAGACGCTATGCTGATCCTGCCAGAAGCCAAAGTCTCTCAGGCAGAAGGAGACCCAGACGCCCAGTACGGACAACTTGGATCGGGCTTAAGACCCAATCTTGAAGGCTTCTAGGAAGAGGGCGTAGGTAAACCCCAGCTTAAAACTATTCAGCGCGTCCCAACCCAGGGCAAATTCAGGACGACGATTGGGGCGATAGAACAGGCGATTTGCCAATTCGGTCAGCAGCACCAGCACGATCGCGACCACCGTATCTTGGCGACCCGCTTGGCCGACATAGGTTGTAAACACATTCGCGGCAAAGTTACCAAACAAGAGGCTGATGCACAGGACCGACAACCGCCGCCAGGGGTTGCGCAGTTGGTCCCGAAGCTGCATCAGGAGGACATCAAACAGACGGTTGAGGCGAGTATTTTGCATGGGAGGGGCGCAAGAAAACAAAGCAAGGAGCCAACTGGGGGATAATCCTGAATTGAACCTTAAATTCCGAGCTGTCGGATGTGCTAGGAGTCAGCGCTTGTGATTAGTATGGAGAAGGAAGGCTATTGGTGTTGGACGCAGGGGCGATCGGGGGTGTATGCGCGGTGAGCAGTGGCGAACAGTAACACAGAGAGTATACCCTGCGGCGATCGCGCTTCTGGCTATTGGCGCAAGCTTGCCGTTGGCATTCCTGATCCTGCAACGTACCCATCGACCGACCAGCACTGCGATCGAGACAACCCTGGTGCCCGATCGCTTACCTACACGGCCATCGCCCCTAGTGTCCCCCGCTCCTGCGGTTACGGATATTCCTCTGCCCGCGCCCAACCCGTTGGCCAGTCCGGCTCCGGCGGCGGTTGTGCCTTCCGTTCCCTCAGCGATCGCTCCCGCCACAACGCCCTTGGGCAGTCTACGGGTGAGTAACCGTACCGATCATCCCATTCGGGTAGCCTTGTTGACCCAGCAGGCCCAGACCGAGACAACCCAGGACGACCCAGCCTCCCCCTACGACGAGCCTGTACATTGGGATTTTGCCCCCCAAGAGGGCAGTACCAGTGGGCTAATTCTGTCCTTACCGGAGCAGACCTTGCAGTTGCATCCGGGGGATGTGTTGGTGGCCTTTGCCCAGGATGGGTCGCGGCGGTATTGGGGACCGTATGTGGTGGGCGAAACTCCGGCCCCGCTCTGGCAGCCCTCGGAGGCCGAATGGCAGCTAATTCTGACACCTTAAAGCGCCCCCCGGTTGACGCTTCCCCCCTAGCGCCTTGGGATGCGGTTTGGTTATCCTCCCTGGGCTGGCAACCCACACCTGAGCAGCTACAGGCTTTCCAGGCCCTTTACCAGGCCGTGCTGGTGGGCAATCGCCAGGTCAACCTCACGCGTATTACTGAGCCGCCTGACTTTTGGGAGAAGCATCTCTGGGATTCGCTGCGTGGGGTGGTGTCTTTCTGGCCATCTGCGTCAGCCGGGACCAGCCCGATCGCGGTCTCATTACCCCCCACCGCGCGGGTCGTGGATATTGGCACGGGGGCGGGGTTCCCAGGGTTACCTATTGCGATCGCCTGTCCCCAGTGGTCGATGACGCTGTTGGATTCAACCCGTAAGAAATTGGCCTTTGTGGCATCGGTACGATCGGCCTTGGGGCTGGCAAATGTGACCCCCCTGGTGGAACGGGTGGAGGCAGTGGGACAGCGATCGGACCATCGTGAGCAATATGATCTGGCGGTGATCCGGGCCGTGGGACCAGCAACGGTCTGTGCCGAATATGCGTTGCCATTGGTCAAGGTAGGCGGGTGGGCTGTCCTGTATCGGGGCGAGTGGACGGCGATCGAGGCCGAAGCCCTACACCAGACCAGTCAACAACTGGGCGGTAGCCTGGTGATCACCGAGCGGTTCCACACACCCCTCAGCCACAGCGTGCGCCATCTGTTGTATCTACGCAAAGACCACCCGACCCCCCAGCCGTTTCCGCGTGGGGTGGGAATTCCAGCCCAGTCTCCCCTCGCCTAGGCCAGGGAATGCCTGGTAAGATAAGGGTTAACGGTAATATCGGGGAATTAGCTCAGTTGGTAGAGCGCTGCGATCGCACCGCAGAGGTCAGGGGTTCGAGTCCCCTATTCTCCATTAAGCCTAAGCGAACACAGCGTCTCAGTCGATGCGCCTGTGGAAACGCGACGCGAACGAAAAACAATGTTGGAGTAGGCATCCTGTCTGCCCCGGAGACAACCGAGGCTGCGATAGACCCAGAGGATGTTTTAAAAGGGGGAGCGTGGTTAAAACCCCGACTACGAACCTCGACGCTTGACTGTCCTAAGGATTGTTTTGCGTTTGTAGTTGCGCTTTAGCGCCAAAACGACTTGTTTCTGGACTTTTCCAACACCCGCTCAGACGGCTATCCCGCGTTGAATGGGCGATCGCCTGACGCTGGCTGCCGGTAGGAGAGTCAGGCTCAGATCAGGCGATTCAAGGTTTCCAACAACACATCCTGGTTAAAACTACTCTTAGTGATATAGGCATTGGCCCCGGCTTCGGCCCCCCGGCGTTTGTCCTCATCACTGGCCAGGGTAGTGACCAGGATAATCGGCAATTCGCTGTATTCCTTGTGTTGGCGAATGCGCTGGGTGAGGCCCAAGCCGTCCAGATTGGGCATTTGGATATCACTCACCACCGCATCAAAAGATCGGGTTTGCAGCTTATTAAAGCCATCCAGCCCATCCACAGCAGCCACGACCTCATAGCCAGCCCCTTCCAGAATGCGTTTTTCCTGGGTGCGGGTGGCGATCGAATCCTCCACTAAAAGAATCGACAAGCGTCGTTGATCCGTGGGCTGGGCCGCCACCACAGACTTGCCTTGCCGCTGTCCCTGCCGACGCACCGACTTAATTAAATCCGCCGGATTCAGGACCATACACACGCGTCCGGTTCCCAAAATCGTGGCCCCAGAAATATTGCGCACCCGCTTGAGTAACTGGCTCTGGGGCTTGAGGACCACATCCTGCTCATCCAACAGCGCATCCACAAAAACGCCCAGTTGTTCTTCCCCGACCCGCAGAATAATGCAGGGTAACTTCTGCTCCGCACTGCCGAGGCGCTTGCCGTTATCACTGACCGGTAGCTCTAGTAAATCCGACAAATAGGCAACGGAAATGGGTTGATTTTGATGCAGAATCGTGGGGCGATTTTCGATCGTAAAGACACTCTCTAAATGCACCAAACACGCGGTTTCTACGGCTTCGACCGGAATCGCATAGGACTCGCCCCGGAGCGCCACAATCAGCACATGGGCGGTCGCCAGCGTCATGCTTAATTGCATCCGAATGGTACAGCCCTGACCTGGTGTTGAAAGGACCTGAAGGTTGCCTTTGAGGCGATCGACGTGGGTACGCACCACATCCAACCCCACACCGCGCCCCGACACCTCCGTGACTAAACTCCGGGTGGAAAAACCGGGTTCAAAAATCAAATTCTGGATTTGGTTAGGCGAGAGGCTGGCTAACTCCTCTTCCGAGACAATCCGCCGTTTCAGCGCCGTTTGTTTAATCTGCTCCAGATCCAGACCGCGCCCATCGTCACTCACCTCAATCACGATATGGGTGGGGGTTTGGTAGCCGCGTAGGTGGATAGTGCCCATTGCGGGTTTGCCGCGCCGTTCCCGTTCCGTGGGGGCTTCAATGCCGTGATCCACCGCGTTGCGCAGGATATGCATGAGGGGGTCCTTCATCTCCTCCAGGATGCGCTTATCGGCATGGGTGTCGCCCCCTTCGATGATCAGATCGATCGCCTTCCCTTCCTGCCGCGCCAAATCTCGCACTAACCGAGGGAAGAGGTTAAACACCGTACTCAGCGGCAAGAGCCGGAGCGTCCGAATTTCTTCCTCTAGGTCTTCGCTAATCAGTTCTAAACGGGCTGTATCCTCCGACAGAGTGCGGCGGAGTTGGTTCACCAGCGTCCCCAACTGTTCTAGATGGGTTTCCGTGCGGTTGTAGAAACTCTCCAGCTTTTGTAGGTTGCCGGTTCCCCTGCGAATCTCCTCCAGCAGGAAACGATTGAGGAATAAATCCCGGCTCCACTCTTCCCAAAGACTGGCGATCGTGTCAACTTCCGCCAGTCGATGGGCAATGCGAATCTTGGTAACCGTGAGTTCTCCGGCCTGGGTCATCAGGGCATCCAGGTTACGCGTGGGCACCCGGATCGTTTCGATATGGTAGCTACTGTCCGGCGTACTGGTGGCGGTCGCTACGGCCACAGCGGCTCCTTGGGAACCATTGGGACTCGCGGCGGGAGAGTCCAGGTCCACTCCGGACTGACTGGCCACGGGAGCAGGGGTTGGCGCGATCGCCTCCGGACTCCCTGACGCGGCGAGGGCGGCTGCCATGACCTCGGCAGGCGGGACCGTATCGGATTCTGGGCTGGGGGGAGCCTCGCTATTCCAACCGTCAGCGGGTTCAGACGGGGGTGCTTCCGGGGCGATCGCCTCAGACGTTCCTTGGGGTATCGCGCTCTCAGCCTCGACCTCGGTCTGCTCGGCGGGGGTTCCCCCCGATTCTGGGGTGGCTCCCATAAGTTCCGCCAGGACATAGAACGTATTGACCGCCGCTGCTTCCCCCGTCAGGGCTTCGTTCACCAGCTTGCGCACGGCCTCTAGGCCATGTCCCAGGTGATCGGCAAGTTCCGTGGTAAAGGGTTGTTCGCCACGAATGACCTGGCCAAGCAGATGCTCCATCTGATGGGCCAGCGTTCCCAGATCCTTCAGCCCCAGCATATTGGCATCGCCCTTGAGGGAATGGGTATCCCGCATCAGCGCCTTCAGGGTTTCCATGTCATCGGGATGCTTTTCGAGGTGCAACAGACCCGCATCCAGGTTTTGGATATGCTCTTCACTGGCGATCTGAAAAACCTCGCGCAGTTCATCATCTTCAATTCGCATGGTTGGGTTCCTCGTGGCAGGTAATGAGAAGTGAGGAATGAGGAGTGAGGAGTGAGGAGTGAGGATTTATCTCTTTTCTCGCTTCTCTTTTCTCTCCTCTCTTACACGATCGCTTTTAGGTTCTGCGCTGCTTCATTCAATCGCTGGGTACCAATGCGAATTTGACTGATTCCCCCTGTGGTTTCCTTCGCCGCCACATTGAGGGCATTCATGGCATCCACCACCTGTTGAATCGCGATCGCCTGTTGTTTGATATTGAGGGAAATTTGCTGGTTATTCAGCACCACGTTATTCACTGCATTGGCTACACCGGAAAACGCATCCGAGGTTTCCTGGGCAATACGCACCCCCTCATCAACGGTCTTGGTGCCCTCATCGGTGGCCATGACGGTGGCGTTGATCGCGTTTTGAATATCGGTGACCAGATCGCCAATCCGTTCCGCCGATTTTTTGCTTTCATCCGCTAGCTTGCGAATTTCCCCCGCCACTACTGAGAAGCCTTTGCCGTGTTCCCCCGCTCGGACAGCTTCGACAGCCGCATTCAGAGCCAGCATATTGGTTTGGTTGGCGAGATCACTGACTAGGCCGGAAATACTGCCAATCTGGCTGGTTTGCTCACTCAACCGCAGAATTTGCTCCGCGATCGCGCTCACCTTGGTTTTCAGAGTAGCCATGCCCTGAATCGTGCGTTCGACGGCCCGTGTCCCGTTATCTGCGAGGCCCAGGGCCTGCTGTGCCCCCGCTGCTGCGGCTTCGGCCTGCTCGGCGGACTGGCGTGACGAAGCCCCCAACTCATCCATCGTCGTAGTGGTCTGGCTGACGGAGGCAGCCTGGTGGCTGGAACTGCGCTCCTGTTCTTCAATGCTGGAGGCAATTTCCGTGGTGGAACTGGCGATCACGCTGGCCGCTTCGTTCATCTGCTGGCTGGCCCGCCGAATCACCAGGGTGCCAATAACCCCTGATGCCGTCAGGGACAAGGCCGATGCCCAAATGAGTAACCGTTGCAGATCTTGCAGGGCCTTCTCCTCCTGGGCGCGGGCCTGGTTGACCAGATCCCGTTCATACGCATCCATGACGAGCAACGCCTTTGCCGTGTCCTCGGCTTTACTACGGCCATTATCCTGTCGCCATGCCTGCACAGCCAGTTCTGGCTTGCCCTGATCCACTAAGTCGATAAAGCCCTGATTAAGTGAGAGCCGGTCCTCCGCCAATGCAGTCACCGCCCGCAGGTTTTCCTTTTGCTGAGGACTCACGATCAAGCTCTGCAAAGTAGCCAGTGACGTTTTATACGCTGCTTGGGCATCTCGGAAGGACTGGGCTGAGGTCTCATTCTTTTGCAGTAGGTAGCCACGGGTCGCCCGTGAGGCCACGTTCAACTGCACCGTAATGCGGTTCACCTCATCCAAAACTTGGCTGGCGTGGGTTACAGCTGAACTCGCTTCCCTAACGCGATTGACACTCATAAAGGTCATGATGGTCGCACCCACAAAGGCAACCACGGGCACGGCATAGCCCAGAATAATCAACTGGCGGAGTTTTAGGCGGTTCTGCTGAGACATATCAAGAATTCCTTACCAGATGAACGGTTTGATGTACTCTTGGCATATTTTGATGTACTCTTGGCATATTACGAATTAACCGAGCAGGTGCACCTCGGAAAAACTCGCTGGCTGAGGTACTTAAACAAATGATTAAAAAGGTCATTCAAAAAAATTAAATAATTAGACAGATGGTTAATCACCCTTAAACAAACAGCTAAACAAACAGCTAAATGATTGCTTGTAGGTTTTGGGCGGCTTCATTCAACCGCTGGGTGCCAATGCGAATTTGGCTGATCCCCCCCGTGGTCTCCTGGGCGGCAATATTCAAGCTATTCATCGCATCAACAACCTGTTGAATCGCGATCGCCTGTTGCTTAATGTTGAGGGAAATCTGCTGGTTATTCAGCACAACATTGTTGACGGCAGTGGCTACCCCCGCAAATGCAGCCGAGGTTTCCTGGGCAATCTGCACCCCTTCATCGACGGTTTTGGTACCCTCGTCGGTGGCCATGACGGTGGCATTGATCGCGTTTTGGATATCGTTCACCAACGCGCTAATCCGTTCCGCCGACTTTTTACTTTCATCGGCTAACTTACGAATTTCGGTAGCCACCACCGAGAAGCCTTTGCCATGCTCCCCCGCCCGGACCGCTTCGACAGCGGCATTCAAGGCCAGCATATTGGTTTGGTTGGCAATATCGCTCACCAGGCCGGAAATACTGCCAATCTGCCCGGTTTGCTCACTCAGCCGCAGGATTTGTTCTGCGATCGCGCTCACCTTGGTTTTGAGGGTGGCCATCCCCTGGATCGTGCGATCGACAGCCCGGTTGCCGTTATCCGCCAACGCGAGGGCCTGCTGGGCTGCGGATGCTGCCGCCTCGGCTTGCTCGGCGGACTGGCGTGACGACGCGCCTAGCTCATCCATTGTGGTGGTGGTCTGGTTAACCGAAGCCGCTTGATGGCTAGAACTGCGTTCCTGCTCTTCGATACTAGACGCAATTTGGGTGGTGGAACTGGCGATCAGGGTGGCTGCGGCATTCATCTGCCGACTGGCCCGTTGGATCACCAGGGTTCCGATCACACCCGACGCTAGCAAGGATAGCCCGGAGGCCCAAATCAAGACATTCTGTAGTTTGCGGAGGGCCTCCTCTTCGCGATCGCGGGCTGCTTCAACGAGTTCCTGCTCACGGGCTTCCATTGCGGCCAGTTGCTCGGAGACAGCCACCGCCTTGGCCCGTCCGGCATTGCTACTGCGCCAGCGATTGATCGCCTCTTGCCCTTGCCCCTGGGTGACCAGATCCATCAATTGCTGGTTAAAGGCCATTAGGTCACTTGCTATTGGGCGTAACTGGGTCAGATTGCGCCGCTGTTGCTCATCCCGAACATCCTGCTCTAAACGGGCCAGATAGTCTTGGTAAGCGGCTCTAGCCTCCTCGTATACTTGACGTGACAAATCGTTTTTTTCCAGCAGATAGCCTCGACTCGTGCGGATCATGATTTGTGTCTGTACATTCACCCCGTGAATAGCATCGAGAAGGTTACTCGATCGGGTGACTTCCTGGGTCGTCTCCCTAACACGATTAGCACTCCAAAAGGCAACTACCGAGGCACCTAAGAGGGCAAGTACGGGTACGGCATACCCAATAATAATCAACTGACGAAGTCTGATATTTTGCTTTTGCAGCATAACCCGGATATCCTCTACCCCAAAGGGTGATTTATGGACGGCTAACAAGTGAGAATATAACCGCTTTTTACAACCTTCGCACGCCCCCTGCCCTCAAACTTCCTCATTGACAACTAGACTGCCCTTTAGAAATAGCTTGGGTAGATCCAATAAACTCATCGAACTGCTCCGGTAGGGCGCAACCCCATCCAGATATTCATCATGGCCCGTATGCAGCGCCGCCGGAATCGGTTGAACGTCTCTGGGATTGACATAAACGACATCAAGAACTTCGTCTACTGCGATTCCCGCCACAATTCCATCAAGGTGAATCAGCATGGCTTGGTGCTTCTGGATGCCATTATTTGTGAGGTTTAAGGCATAGCTAATGTCAATTAAGGTGACTACCTCACCCCGCAGGTTAATATTGCCAACAATGTGTTGAGGGCAGCAGGGAATCGGCGTAATCATCTGGATCTCTGTAAACTCATGGATTGCGTCTAGGCCAATACCAAATAGCTCCCCCTGGAGGTTCACTACCGCGAAGGGCTGCAAGCCCACTTTGCTGACCTGTTCGGTACGATAGCGTAGGTTCTCTGCGCGTTGCTGGAAGGCTTGCCACGCAGCGGGACTCACCTGGGCAAAGCCGGCAATGGGATAGGTGTTTGGGTCGGCGGCATGGGTAACGGGAGCACGATCGCGGATGTCAGGCACACTCGCCGTGGCCACGGCCATCTCGGTATCGGTGACCTGTAGGGTCTCGGAATACCGCAGGATTTGGGCTGCATCCAGTAAGGTGACAATCTGCGCCCCCACCTCAACCAGATCGGTCACGAAGCGCTGGGTTGAGAGATGCTCGCCGCGACCATAGGTGAGATCAATGGGGGTACGATCGCGCTGGATTAATTCGACATCATAGACGCGATCGACAATCACCCCGGCCCGCAAGTTGTCCGCTTGCAGCACAATGACACTATTGGTGAGTTGGTAGGGCTGCCCCATGCGCCCAAAGCGCCGATTCAGGTCAATCACGGGCAAAATTTCACCCCGAAGATTAAGAATGCCGACAATATCGGCTGGCGCTTCTGCAATGGGAATTAAGGCGGGGAGGAAGAAAATTTCCTGAACCGCCGAGGTGGCGATGCCATAACGACATTGATTCAGATCAAAAATTAAATAATGGGAGGCTGAAGTCATATATCCGTTCTCGCTTAACCAACACCAATACCGAGCGTCAATGTCCGCTCAATGTCCGCTCAATGCCCGCTCAATGCCCGTTCGACATCAGCACCGAGACCCGCCATCCCGCCCGAATCCCGGTCCGGCACATTGATTGTCTGCTCGTCTCTGAGATGCCCTGATTGGATCTTTCCCACTCTGCCCAATGAGCAACGGAGATGATATAAAAATTAAACTTTAGGACCCATTTTTAATTTTTTTCTCTAAGTATTGTTGCAGTTCCTTAACTGTTAAATCATGACCGGCCTCAACTACCCCATCTTTTGGCAATTTCTTAAGCATTTCTAAAGCCGAGAGCCACATTTTATTGGCCCTTGCCCAGTTGCCTTCGCGATCGTAGAGATTACCCAACTCCACATAGGCATGGATCGCGTCCGGCTCTAGATAAATAATGCGTTTCAGAAAGACTTTGGCCCCCTCAAAATCACCAGTTGCCTCGGCAATCTGGGCCAGGAGGTAGTAGGGTTTTAGGACCCAGGCATTGAGTTCCAGGGCTTGTTTACACGCCGCTTCGGCTTGGGCATAGTTCCCTAAGCTGGCATAGGCTTCTGCTATGAGACAAAAAGCCGGCCAACACTGGGGTTGGTGTTGGATCAACGCTTCGGCAGCCGCGATCGCTGGGGCGTAGGCTCCCTGTTCTAATAACTGCACGATCACGGCTAATTCAGGCGCTTGGACCGAGGCGAGGGGTTCGAGGGCCGGTTGGGCTGGTAAGGTCCGTTCTGGGTTGGCAGCTAGCACCGGCGTGGGTGAGGCAGGCTGGGGAGATGGTGGGGGGTGATAGGGCAAGGGGGCCGGTAACGGAATGGTAATTGGCGGCGGCAGGGACAGCGGCGGTGCTCCTCCCGGTGGGATGGGGGTGGTAGGGGTGG
>NZ_JBRCAD010000116.1:0-8385 GCF_053493415.1 Trichothermofontia sp.
GCCCCGCCCCCTGGTGTTAGTCACGTTTCAGCAGGGGAAATGGTATCTGCAGGAAGCCGATCGCTATTACGACCTAGCCCAACATTGTTGCCAGGTTGCCATTGCTGCCGTTGCCGACAGTGGCTTTGCGGAACACCGCACCAGCCAATTAGCCAACGTGGCCCTCGTGGACCTCGACCCAGCGGATGCCCTAGCCGCCGAGTGGAATTTGGTGATCCTGGCCCCGGACTACGCCGCAATGGTCCTGTGTCAGGAATTGGCCCCAGAGGACTATCGAGCCGAGGGACGCCCGGAAACCGATACGGAGCGAAAGTTTTATGGCCTGTGGACCTTCGATCGGGCCTTAGTCGCCACGACGACACAACTGTTGATTCAACGCCTAGGGGCCTATGATGCCGCCCTCGCCGATCGCCTCAGCCAGATACAGGCGGAGATTGAGGCCCACCTTAGCGCAACACCGGCTGACCTGACCAGTGTCATCACCCGCATCGTCTCCTACCTCCAAACCAGCCAGCAGCAATTGGTAACTGTGAATCGGCAGGCACGGGAATTGTGGGAATTGGAAGGACGCGCCCTGCGTCTCAATCGGAACTTGGCGGCCAATAAGCTTCAAGCATTGCTGCGGATGGCCCAACGGGTAGATGAGCGCGATCGCTGTAATCCGGTGGCGTCGTTGCAAGTGGCAGCCCTATCCGAAACCCTGGGGCAACTATTGGACCTGCCCGCCCTTAACCTCCGTCGCCTACGCTTGGCCGGATTGCTGTTTCGCATTGGCTTAGCAGAAGCCCCCAGCGAGGTGTTTACCCAGATAGCCAGTGATTTAGAAGCGGCCAGCCTGACCCTCTGGCGCGATCGTGCCCAACTCAGTGCCCAACTCCTAGCGACAATGCCGGAATTGGCGGCAGTTACCGAAATTGTGCGACACCACCTGGAGCACTGGGATGGCAGCGGGCGGCCTGGGGGCCTGAAGGCCGAAAGCATCCCCCTGGAATCCCGGATTTTGGGATTGGTCGCCTATTTCCAAGAAATGACCCAGCCACGGGGCGATCGGCCAGCCCTCAGCCTCAACCACGCCCTGGAAAAATGCCAGGAACGGAGTGGTAAACGGTTTGATCCGGGGTTAGTCGAACAACTTAGCCAAGTAATTCAGCTTGTGGAACTGGGTATGATGCAGTTGCCCGATCGGCCCAGTCAAGTGCCTGCCGTTTGGCTCGAAGATCCCGACGAAGGATACCCCAACGCGATCGCTCATCCCCCATCAGCGGTAACCCCATGACCCACCCCTCTAGCCTTGATCTCGACGCGATCCGCGCTGGCCAGCAGCGAAACCTGGCCCACCTGGATTTGGCCGGTACTGACCTGAGTGGTGCCCAGCTAGCAGGCGCGAACCTTTTCCAGGCCGACCTGCGGGGGGCCGATCTGTCAGGAGCCGACCTGCGGGGGACCATCCTGCGGGCCAACCTGCGGGGGGCCGATTTACCCGGCGCCGATCTGCGGGGCGCGGACTGCCGTAATGCGGACCTGCGGGGCGCTAACCTCCTGGACGCTCTCTTTACCCAAGCCAGCTTTGCCGGCGCCTTCCTGGCGGCGGCATTGCTAACGAATGGGAATTTGGCCGCCGTGGACTTCCGGGGGGCGGATTTGCGCGGGGCCAGCTTAATGCGGGCCAGATTGATGCAGGCCGACCTCAGCCATGCCAATTTGGCGGGAGCCGATCTATCCGAAGCCGACTTGGAGGAAGCCATTCTGACGGGGGCCATGCTGCGCGGCGCAAACCTGTACCAAGCCAACCTACTGTGTGCCCAAATCGAGGCAGTGCTTTGGGATGGGGCCTATCTGCTGGGCACTTGTTTGGCCGGAACCCCCCTGGACCCGTCCTTCAGGAACCCAGACCATCAAAAGCATTCGGTAGATAGGTAGCCAGGGTGAGGCTGTAGCCATCCCAGTGGACCGATTGCCCCAGCGCGATCGCCCCAGCATCACTGGCAGCCCCTCCCAGTGTGTCCACCGCCACGCCGGAAAGAACTGGCCCCAGCGATCGCCCACTTGGGACAGGGCAATAGGTAATCAGGGCGACATCAAAACGACAGATAGCATGGGCCAGGTGAGGCATTGTCGACAGGAACACCTGGGCGGTTTTCCAAAGCTTGGCTTGCTTTTGGGGCGTAATCGCCAGCAGACCATTGGCATCCCAATTCCGCTGCTGCCGGGTTTTGACCTCGACAAAGGCCAAGGTTAACGGCCGATTGCCGCTCCCCCCCGTTGTCAACGCTCCCGCCTGGGCAATCAGATCAATCTCGCCCCAGCGACAGTGCCAGCGTTGCGCCAGGATCTCCCACCCCTGGTTACGGAGCCATTGCGCCACCAGCGCCTCTCCCAGGTTGCCCACGATCGCCTTGCCTTGCCCCATCCTAACCCCGGTATTGTTCTACCCAGGCAATCACCCGCTGGGCGACCTGGCTACCCGTCAGACGATCGATCTCGCGAATCCCCGTAGGACTGGTAACGTTTACCTCAGTCAGATACCCGCCAATCACATCAATGCCCACAAAATACAGCCCATCCCGGCGCAAGGTGGGCGCGATCGCCGCACAAATTTCATACTCCCGATCAGTGATTTCGGTAGCCGCCACCCGGCCCCCCACCGCCATATTGCCTCGGAATTCCAGCCCTGTTGGGATACGGTTGATCGCACCGATCGGGTCGCCATTGAGCAAGATAATGCGCTTATCCCCCAACTTGGCATCGGGTAGGTATTGCTGGACGATGACGGGGACGCGCCCCTGCTCGGTGCTAATCTCCACCAGGGAATTCAAGTTGCGATCGTCCGGCGTCAGGAACAAGATCCCTTCCCCGGCCTTACCCCCCAGGGGTTTCAGCACGGCTGCTCCCTGTTGCTCCACAAATTGCCGGATTGTCGCCTTATCCTGACTAACAATCGTTGTGGGCATGGCCGCCTGAAACCGCAACCCATACATCTTTTCGTTCGCCGCCCGAATGCCTTGGGGCTGGTTGATAACCAGGGTTTTGGCCGGATCAATGTAGTCCAACAGGTAGGTGGCATACAGGTAGGGAATCGTCACCGGGGGATCGGTCCGCATCCACACCGCATCCATCGTTTCCAAAGGCAGGGTCACCAGCGCAGCGGGGGTTTCGGCTTGGTGACTCAGCCAATACCAGGGCTGGGGGATCTGCCATGCCCCAGCCACTAACTGCACCGGGTTGAGCCGGACGGGGGTGAGACTGGCCCAGGTTTTACCATCAGCCACACTCAGGGCCTCGATCTGGGTAATCCAGACTTCATGCCCCCGCAATTGGGCCGCTTCCATCAATGCCACGCTGGTATCGTGACCGGGATCGAGGGTTGCGATCGGGTCAATAATGAAGGCAAATTTCATCTAGCTGGCCTGTAGGAGGGGATCAAGCTCACCCTGGGCATTGAGGGTATAGATCTCATCGCAGCCGCCGATATGTTGGTCATTGATAAAGATTTGAGGCAGCGATCGCCGACCATTGGCCCGTGCCGCCATGACCTGCCGTGCGGATTCATCGCCATCAATACAGTATTCCGTAAACTCAATCCCTTTGGTGGTCAACAGGGCCTTAGCACGAATACAGAACGGACAACGACTCCAGGTATAGATTTCGACTTTGGGTGCCATAGGACAGTTGGGAACGTGAGGGGTTAATCGGGGGTTTCGTGAATCGTTAAGTTATGTTTCCATTCTAAAAGATCTCTGGGACTGTTCTCTGGGACCGTTCTCTGGGACCGTCGAAAGTTGACATAGCTGGTCACTGGCGTGGGGGGAGTGGGAGCTGGATGGCTGACTGCGGCTGGATTTCAGCCATGCTACCATAGCACCATGTTAAGCTTAGATCTCACCCTTATCGCTTAATCTTAACGTTGCTCCCCCCTGCCCTAACTGGAGCCAGTCTTCATTGCGGTCGCTTGCGGTTCGTGGCCAGTTTGACCTGAGCGATCGCCAACGGACCACCCAGGGAGTGCCGGTCAGCGGCAGCCTTGCTGGGGAATTGGTGTGGGGGATAGGCCATGCTGCTAGGAGGATTCTGTTATGTCTGTTGAAACGCTAGAAAAACGATCGACGGTTCGGAAAATCGCCCCTCGTTATCGCGTGTTGCTGCATAACGATGACTTCAACCCCATGGAGTATGTGGTCCAAGTGCTGATGAGTACGGTGCCCAGCCTCACCCAACCCCAAGCCGTCAGCATCATGATGGAAGCCCATACCAATGGTATTGCCCTAGTGATCACCTGTGCCCTAGAACCAGCGGAGTTTTACTGCGAGACCCTCAAAAATCATGGCCTCACCAGTACGATCGAACCTGATGAGTAGGGTCGCTCCAAGAACAGTTGTGGGGTAGGCATCCTGCCTGCTATTGAGACAGCGGCATCCTGCCTGCCATCGAGACAGCCGAGACGGCTACCCCACGTTCAATGTGTGATCGACTCGTGATCGGCTGAGGGTGTGGCGATTGGCCCAAGGGACAGCCTAGCTGGGCGTTAGGATCAAGGTAGCCCTTCAGCGCGTCCGACGCCGCCTGTCCAACCGGAACCACCTTGAAAATCCCACCTGCCCAACTCGCCCATAAACTTGCCCAGGCCCCCGCACCACAACGGATTGCGACTTTTGTGCTGATCCTGGCTGTCCTGTGGCTGCCCCTGGCCCTGCCCCTGTACGGCCTGGGTCGGCAGGCCCCTTGGGCCAGTACGATCGCCCTATTGCTCCTCTATGTCGAGTTCCTCGCGCTCTTGTCCTGGTGGGGGAAACACGTCTATCAGTCATCGACGCTCTTTCAACGCTATGGGTTGAGCTGGAGTCGTAGCAATGGTCGCGAGTGCCTGTTGGGAATAGGTTTGGGGCTGATCAGCCTGGTGGGCTTATTTGTCATCCAGGGCGAACTGGGGTGGTTAGAGTGGCAAGGTTTGCCCCAGGGGGATGTGATCTGGCAGGGGGCCGTGGTGGCCCTAGCGATCGGCTTGGCGGAGGAGGTCCTATTCCGGGGATGGTTGTGGGATGAACTCCGGCGGGATTACCCATTTCGTACCAGTTTATGGGTGAATAGTTTACTATTCGCGGCGCTGCACTTTATCAAACCATTGACGGAAGTGCTGCGGACAGCATGGCAATTTCCCGGTTTGGTGCTCCTGGCAATGATCATGATCCGGGCGAAGGGAGCCAGTCACGATCGCTTAGGTTTAAGCATTGGCCTCCATGCGGGACTGGTCTGGGGCTATTACCTAGTCAAGGTCGGTCAGTGGGTGCACTATACCGGGCAGGTGCCCCTGTGGGTGACTGGCATTGATCACAATCCCTTAATGGGGGCCAGTGGGTTGCTGTGCCTAGCCGGATTGTTGGGGGTCATGACGGTGTGCGATCGCGGCCATGCCTAGGGGTCTATCCAGCTTGATTTTGTAGGTTGAGGCAAACGCAGTACGACCCAACAAGGCAGTTGTAGGTGCTGGGTCTCGCAAACTCGACACCAACCGACAAGTCCCCATTTTAGGCATGACAGGCCACGAGTCCGTATCGCGAGGCATCCATCATTTGCCCCTGGAACAGTTCAGGCTATGCTTAAGCCATGCTCAAGCCATGCGGAGTCTGTTGGATGTGGGGAAGGGGCCATCATGAAAGCCGGGATTATGCTTATCGGGGGGGCGTGCCTGATTGGGACGGGGGTGGCGCTGGCCATAACCAATCCCTCCCAGGCAGACTATAACGACTTTGCGGTTGCGCATCTGTCGGTTTACCTGAAAACTGAGGTTTGCACCCTGAAGCTGCCGATCGTCGGGACAGCGCTACGACAGGAATGCGAAAAATTGGTTGATACGAATCAATCCCAGTTAAAGACGATCATCGCGGCCAATACCACCCGGAAAGATTACCTGTTTTTTAGTCTCTACCGCACAGAATTATCCCCCCGGCAAATCTTACCCTTTCTGCCGGAGGAACTGCTGCCTAGCTATGAAGCCGAGGCGATCGGGATTTTCAATACCTTCCAACTCTATCGGGCGCGGGAACAACCGCGCTCACAGCAAGGGTTTTGGAACGGTGAGTTTGACTGGCGGATTTCAGCTACCCCTAACTCGCTCCCATTGTTCAGCCCCGCACTGTAACCATAACCACCATCAACTCCCCGTCCCGGTCTCCGGCGAGTCAAGGCGCTTTGCGACTTCTGGGTGCGGCCATTCCAGCAACCCCTGAGTGGGATTGACGCTGACGGCACTTAAGTCCCCCCGGCTTCGATCGCCCGCTGTAAATGATAAAGGTCATTCCGAATCCGATTGACCTCAGACCATTCTCCCAGGGTACGGGCTAAGGGTAGGGCCTGCTCCAGGCTGTTCTTCGCCTGGGCTAACTTGCCCGCTCGTTGATAAACCTGGCTCGCCGTCCGTAGCGAAACAAACTGTTCCCGTAGATTATTTTGCGCCTGGGCAATTTCCAGACGACGCTCCAGTAAATCCAGCGATCGCTCATAGCGTGCCACTGAATTATGGGCAATCACTAGGCCATCGATCGCCCGCATTTCATTGCGCCGATCCTGTACCTGTTCTGCCAGTCGTAACGCTTGTCCATAGTTGGCAATAGCAGCGGGATATTGCTCTAATCGCCAATAGGCATCGGCTAAACTATTGAGGGTATTGGCTTCCCCCACCGGATCTTGCACCTGTCGTCGCAGGGTTAAAGCCGCCTCATACCGTTTAATCGCCTGCTGAAAATCACCCTTCCCAAATGCGACCAAACCCAGGTTACTCAGACTCAATCCTTCGCCTTCAAGACTGTTAATACTGCGGGCCATTTCCAGCGCTTCTTCAAAGGTGGTTTCTGCCGCATCGAGTTCATGTTTATGCAGCAGCACCGTACCCACATTATTCAGCCCAAAAATCTGTCCTCGGAAGTCCTTGTGATCCCGGGCAACGCCCAACCGCCGCCGCAGGGCATTTTCAGCAGCAATGAAATCCCCCAACTCACCGTAGGACACCCCAATAAAGTCATAGGCTAGCCCCACCGCCACAGGTTCACCCAGGTTATGGTAGATCTGCATGGCCTGCTTCCAGGACGCGATCGCCTTTTCCAACTCGCCGGCTGCCTGCTGCTGGCTCCCCTGACGCATTAAGCGATCGGCCTCATTGCGCGATCGACTTTGGGTGCCATTATTAATCGGGGTTTGCAGTTGGCGTAACAAATCCTCTGCCGCCTGGGCACGATCGCCGGCCAGCAACCCACCGCCCAAGCACACCACTGGGGCAATCATCACCAGCGTCCACAGTTTGCACCGATTCATTCCCACTCACTCCTCTCACACACTTGTAAAATCCTTAGTTTTGGGTTCCTAGTTTGCGTTCTTGCAGTTTTTTAAGGCAAAATTCAAAACCATTGCCCATTCCCTGTCCCCTGTCATCAATCCCCTGTCACCAATAATGATAATTCTCTCCTAAACACTCAGCCCAAATTCCATAAACGCCATTTCGGGTTCCCCAATCGGGTCAGGCAACACCGCCTCCGGGGCCGCGATCGGATCAGTGCCCAGATAAATCGTGCGAATATCATCTGGCAATTCCGTTTCCAGTAGGCGATAGCCCTCTTGTAATTTGAGCCGGACCTCAGCCGGCGAGAACCGTTCCCCTTCCGCCTGGAGATAGGCCGACACCCGCGTTTCGCTCCAGTGGAAAGCCTGCACCATCACCACCATCAGCCGCAGGGTTGGCGGGAGGCGATCGAGGGCCTGCTCAACATAACACCACAGCGGCGGTGAGGCGGCGTGCAGGGTGTACTGAATCGCTTCAACGGGGGGCAGGTCAGCCTGGTTAATACATAAAGCCGTGACATTGATTAGCCAATTTTGCAGGGTAATGACCTGGCCGTGGGGCGCTGTGGCGTACAAATTCAGGCCCCGTAATTCATAGAAAATGTGTCGCCAGGTTAAGGCAAAGAGGTAGTCCGCCTGGACGGGCGATCGGGCTGAGTGGCGAATCAGCGTATAAACCACCGGACTGTAGCGGCAAAAGATCGCTGTAAAGTAACGGCCTACTTCTGGATGCCGTTGATATAAGGCCACCAAGTCCTGATCGCTATGCCGCAACAGCGATTGGATCAGGGGATGACGACTCTCTGGAAACTGGGGAATTAGCACAGGCTCCGACACACTCCTCTAGAGACTGACGTAACCCAAGCACCTGATCAGGCCATACTAGGACCTACCCTGAGATCAACTTAGGTCAACACAACTGCCCGGTCACGGATCGACACCTTGAGCAAGAATAATTCCCCCCTACTATATCCAGGGATTGAAAAACTGCCAGGGGGATCGGCGCAAGTGGCCATATTCCGCAAGCCCACCCTACCCCCTGCCCCTTGCTCTTCC